>CALLMJ010000133.1 GCA_938006875.1 uncultured Bacteroidia bacterium | reverse complement strand
TTTCATTCATCAAAATCAATTAAAGATTCATCAATATTATATTCTTCTTGTTCAATTACTTCTCTTGGAGAGATTTTTTCTTTGGAAAGTATATTTTCGTATTTAGGTAAAGTTTCATATCCTTCAATTTCAGGTATAGGAGGTAAATTCATAAATTTAGAAAAACGATATAAAACCTCTTTAAAATCATCGGGAAGTTCAGAATCATAAAAAACTTCTTGTTTAGTTTCTGGGTGTATAAAACCTAAAGTTTTTGCATGAAGTGCTTGTCGGTTCATAATTGTTAAACAATCATTAATTAAATTTACAAAACCTTTGCTGGATTTTCCTTTTAAGGTTCTATGCCCACCATAAAAATAATCACCAAATAAAGTATGGCCAATGTATTTAAAGTGAACACGAATTTGATGGGTTCTACCAGTTTCTAATTTACATTTTACTAAGGTAACTACACCAAAACGTTGAATGACTTCGTAATGAGTAACAGCATATTTACCCATAGAGCCGTCTTCATAAACCATAAATTGTTTGCGATTTCTTACACTTCTTCCTACGTTGCCAGTTATAGTACCTTTATCATTTTTTAAATTTCCCCAAACCAAAGCATAGTAATTTCTTTTAGTGGTACGTTCAAAAAACTGTTTGGAAATAAAATTATAGGCCTGTTCTGTTTTTGCAATCACCAATAAGCCCGTAGTATCTTTATCAATTCTATGAACTAAACCGGGTCTTAAACCCTCTTGTGTGAAACTAATTGCTTCATTTTCTTTGAGTTTTTGAAAATGAAATAACAAAGCATTAATTAACGTACCTCTATAATTACCACAACCCGGATGGCATACCATTCCTGAAGGTTTATTAACTATCAAATAAGAATGATCTTCATAAAGAATATCTAAAGGAATATCTTCGGGAATTAGTTCTGGTGCAGGAGGGTAGGGTAATACAATACTTATTTCATCATAAGGTTTTACTTTATAACTAGCTTTGACAGAAATTCCATTAACTTTAATAAATCCTAAATCACAAGCATTTTTGATTCTGGTTCTAGATGTATTTTTTAGATGGATAGACAAATAGCTATCTACTCTCATAAGTTTTTGACCGGGATCTACCCTTAAACGATGATGCTCAAAGAAACCAGATTCTTCATACTCTGCTATTAAATCTTGATTGTCATCGTTTTCTAAAAATTCATCGGTAGGAATATCTTCAAATTCAATAAAATCTAAGGTTTCTTCGTTTCTTTCTTTCATTCTCATTTTCAGTGGCAAAATTAACAAATTCTAATCCTTAAAAAAAAGAAGTTGAATTGCCTTTGCGGTTATACCAATAATAAAAATAATAATGGCTAAACGGTTTGTTTTTTTCATATACCATAAATTCCATGAACTAGAACTTAGTTTTTCTTTTATCGTTTTGTGTTCTGTATTTTGCTGTTCCATAATAATTTGATAACGCAAAGATAATCAAAATAGTTTGAGCGATATGATTCATTTTAGATTAATAAACAAATTGAATAGTGAAACATAGAAAATTCTTTTATATTTGCCGTTAGTAAAAATTTTGTTTATGCTAACTGATATAGAAATTGCTCAAAAAGCTAATCTTCAACGTATTGAAAAAATTGCTGAAAAAATTCATATTCCTTCTGAATCATTAGAAAATTATGGGAAATATAAAGCCAAATTACCTCTCGATTTAATTGATAACGAAAAAATTAAAAATTCCAAATTAATTTTAGTTTCTGCTATATCTCCAACACCAGCAGGAGAAGGAAAAACCACTACTTCTATTGGCTTATCAGAAGCATTAAATTATATAGGCAAAAAAACCATTGTAGCATTAAGAGAACCTTCATTAGGTCCTGTATTTGGAGTAAAAGGCGGAGCTACTGGAGGTGGTTATTCACAGGTAGTTCCGATGGAAGATATCAATTTACATTTTACTGGTGATATTTCTGCCGTAGAAAAAGCACATAATTTACTTGCTGCCCTCATTGATAACAACCTTCAAAATAAAGTTCATTCATTAAATCTTGACCCCAGAACCATTTTATGGAAACGTGTTATGGATATGAATGACAGAGCATTAAGAAAAATTATAGTGGGTTTAGGTGGAACTGCAAACAGCATACCTAGAGAAACTGGTTTTGATATTACAGTGGCTTCAGAAGTTATGGCAATTTTGTGTTTATCACAAAGTATTGATGAACTCAAAGAACGTTTTGCTAATATTTTAATAGGATTTACAAAAGATAAAAGCCCAATTTATGCGAAAGATTTAAAAGCTCATGGAGCTATGGCTGTTTTAATGAAAGATGCGATACGCCCGAATTTAGTTCAAACCTTAGAAGGTAATCCTGCTATTATTCATGGCGGCCCTTTTGCTAATATTGCTCAAGGTACTAATAGTGTTCTTGCAACTAAAATGGCTATGTCATTAGTGGATTATGTGGTAACTGAAGCTGGATTTGGTTTTGATTTAGGTGCAGAAAAATTTTTGAATATAAAGTGCCCTGCTGCTCAGATTACTCCCAATGCTATTGTAATTGTAGCAACTGTAAGGGCTTTAAAATATCATGGTGGCGTAAATTTAAAAGACTTAAAAAATCCTAATCCTGATGCTGTTCTAAAAGGTACTGTAAATTTACAAAAACATCTTGAAAATGCTCAAAAATATGGTGTACCTACTGTGGTTGCTATTAATGCCTTCCCAACAGATATAACAGAAGAATATGCAGTAATTCAAGAGATTTGCCAAAAAATGGGAATAAAAGCCATTGTTTCTAATATATTTGCAGAAGGAGGCAAAGGTGGAATTGATTTAGCTAATGAAGTTTTAAGGCTTATTCATGAAGAAAAATCTCAATACAAACCTTTATACGATTGGAAAAATACTGTTGAAAATAAAATTTATACGATTTGTTCTGAAATTTATGGAGCAGAAAAAGTGAATTATACTTCTCAAGCAGAAAAAGATTTAAAATTAATCCAATCTTTAGGATACGAACATTTTCCTATTTGCATGGCAAAAACTCAATATTCATTTTCAGATGATCCCAAAAAACTTGGAAGACCCCAAAATTTTGAAATTACGGTTAGAGAAATTGCTATTGCATCTGGTGCTCAATTTATTATACCCATTACAGGGGAAATTATGCGCATGCCAGGTTTGCCCAATGTCCCCGCAGCAGAAAACATGGATATTGATAATCATGGTATTATTACTGGATTATTTTAGGCATAATAACTAAATGGTTTGGTTCTTTTTTAAATTAATAAACTGACTTATAAAAAAAGGCTGCATTGAGCAGCCTTTAATTTTTAGTATCTGTAATAATCAGGTTTATAAGGACCTTCTTTAGGAACATTTATATATTTGGCTTGTTCATCGGTTAGTTCTTCTAATTCCGCACCTAATTTTGCTAAATGTAATGCAGCTACTTTTTCATCTAAATGTTTAGGAAGCGTATAAACTTCATTTTTATATTTAGAAGAATGATTCCACAATTCAATTTGAGCTAAGGTTTGGTTAGAGAATGAATTTGACATCACAAATGAAGGGTGACCCGTTGCACAACCTAAATTTACTAATCTACCCTCAGCTAAAACAATAATATCATTACCGTCAACATTGTACATATCCACTTGGGGTTTGATATTAACTTTAGTATGACCATAATTTTCATTTAACCAAGCCATGTTAATTTCATTATCAAAATGACCAATATTACAAAGGATGACTTTGTCTTTCATTTTTTTGAAATGAACATCTGTAACTACATTAAAATTACCGGTAGCTGTTACAATAATATCCGCTAAATGAACAATATTATCCATTTTACGAACTTCAAAACCTTCCATTAAGGCTTGTAAAGCACAAATTGGGTCAATCTCAGTAACATAAACTCTTGCGCCAGCGGCTTTTAAGGATTGTGCAGAACCTTTACCCACATCGCCGTAACCCGCAACAATAGCAACTTTGCCTGCAATCATTACGTCAGTAGCTCTTCTAATTCCATCTACCAAAGATTCTCGACAACCATACTTGTTATCAAACTTTGATTTGGTTACAGAATCATTTACGTTAATTGCAGGGAAAGGTAGGGTTCCGTTCTTCATTCTTTCATACAATCTAAGTACACCTGTGGTTGTTTCTTCTGAAACTCCTTTAATTTCTTTAGCTAAGTGAGGATATTTATCTAAAACTAAATTAGTTAAATCACCACCATCATCTAAAATCATATTTAAAGGTCTATCTTGGCTACCAAAGAAAATGGTTTGCTCAATACACCAATTGTATTCTTCTTCGGTCATACCTTTCCAAGCAAATACGGGAATTCCTGCTGCTGCAATTGCGGCTGCGGCATGGTCTTGGGTTGAAAAAATATTACAAGACGACCAACGAACTTCAGCTCCTAATGCTACTAATGTTTCAATTAATACTGCTGTTTGGATAGTCATATGAAGACATCCTGAAATTCTTGCACCTTTCAAAGGCTGTTGGGGAGCATATTCTTCACGAATAGCCATTAAACCAGGCATTTCAGCCTCAGCCAAACGAATTTCTTTTCTTCCCCATTCAGCTAAAGACATATCTTTAACTTTATAATCTGTGAAAACTTCTGTTTTTACCATGAATATTAAACTTTTTTACAAAATTACTTACTATTTCCTAACATTACAAATTATTTTTTTGTTCAAATTTGATATATTTGTGCATGGATTATCATCAAATTAATACGATTTTTGAAAAAATACCCCGTCCATTTGCGGCTCTTTATTTACCTGCTTTACAAAAAAATATTCATGATATTGCTAAAAGAGCAAAAAATATTCCTATACGAATAGCCTCTAAATCCGTTCGTTGTCAATGGGTATTAGATTATACGCTTAAACAAAATGCTCAATATCAAGGTTTAATGACTTATCATTTAGAAGAAACTCTTTGGCTTTCTGAAAAGGGTTTTGATAATTTGTTATTGGGCTATCCTTATACTTTTAAAAATTCTTTTCTGCCTCTCATTGAATATATCAAAAATGGTAAAAACATTACATTTATGGCAGATTTACCCATTCACTTAGAAATTTTGAATGAATTAGGAAAAAAATTGAATGTAAAAGTACCTATTTGTTTAGATTTGGATATGTCCACTGATTTTGGTTTTGTGTGGTTTGGGGTAAAACGGTCTTCTATAAGAACACTAGAAGATTTAAAACTCAGAATAAAACATATTCAAAATTTGAAAAACATTGATTTAAAGGGAATTATGGGTTATGAAGCTCAAATTGCTGGTCTTGGTGAAAAACAATCCGATTGGATAAAAAAGTTAGCTATTCCATTTTTAAAAAGTTTATCAATAAAAAAACTTGCAGAACGCCGTAAAAAAATGTTTGATTTTATTCAAAATGAAGGTTTCCAGCTAACCATAGTAAACGGAGGAGGAACTGGAAGTATAGAAAAAACCATAGAAGAAACTTATATCAATGAGGTAACTGTTGGTTCAGGTTTATATTCCAGTGGATTATTTGATATGTATAAAGATTTTTGTCATCAACCTGCATTATTTTTTGGAATAGAAATTACACGCAATCCGGAACCTAATATTTTCACTTGTTCTGGTGGGGGTTATATAGCATCAGGAAGTATTGGAATAGAAAAACAACCCAAAGTGTTTTTACCAAAAGATTTAAAATTTTTAAAAGATGAAGGATTTGGAGAAGTCCAAACTCCTTTTTATTCAAAAATACCTTTAAATATTGGTGATTGTGTGTTTCTACGCCATGCAAAAGCAGGAGAGCTCTGTGAACGTTTTAACTTTGTTTATGTATTTGATGATGAAAAAATTATAGAACAAGTTCCTACTTACAGAGGAGAAGGAAAATGTTTTGTTTAGAAATATAAATTAAATCATATTTTATTGATTTTTGATTTATGTACAAATTGTTATATTACAAAAAACTCTAAATTTGCATTCCAATTTATACAATGCAGTCATTAGTGCCTATTGGTCAAGAAAAAACGTGGAATAGTTTTATCAATTCTGTACAAGAAAATCGCTTGAGCCATGCTTTAATTTTAAATGGAGTACCTGGAGTTGGAAAATTAGCTTTTGCTAATGCAATGGCTGCATACCTTAATTGTGATAATCCATTAGAAAATCAGCCCTGTGGAATTTGTTCTTCATGCCAAAAAATCTCTAAAGGTTTACACCCTGATGTTCATTATGTTTTTCCTATTATTTCCAAAGTTCAATCTGGAAAAGCCCTAACTTCTGATGATTTTATACAAGATTTTAGAAAGCATTTTTTTGAAAATCCTTATTTGTCATTAAACCAATGGGCTTCTATTTTAGACGGTGAAAATAAACAATTAGGAATTTTTATTCATGATATTCGAGAACTAAAAAGAAAACTCAATTTAAAAGCTTTTGAACAAAAATATAAAGTGGTAATTATTTGGTATGCAGAAAAGATTAATGTAGAAGGCGCAAATGCTTTCCTAAAATTATTAGAAGAACCTACTGAAAAAACTATTTTGTTGCTTTGTGTTAGTGATACTTCTCAATTATTACCCACCATTCGTTCGCGTTGCCAATCTTTGTATTTACAAAAACTTTCTCCAAATGACATAAAAGCTTATTTAGAAACCCATTTTGAATTAGATGCTCAACATGCTCAAGAATTAGCTTTTTTAGCGGATGGAAGTTTATCTAAAGCTATAGATATAGCTAATGAATCCAATTCTTCATTTTCTGAATTATATATGGAATGGATGAGGAATTGTTACGAAGGTAGTATTGAAAAAATTCAAAATACTATTGAAAAAATTACAAAAAATTCCAGAGAAAATCAAAAACTATTTCTGGACTTCACTTTACAGAAACTTAGAGATGCAGTTTTATTTCAAACAGGTCTAGAAGAATTTTCGTCAGTAACAGAACTTGACAAAGAGTTTTTATTAAAATTTAGTAAGTTCATACAAACCAAGGGAATTGAAGGTATGGTCAATGAAATTAATCAAGCTTATTATTATATATCCCGTAATGCCAATTCCCAGTTAGTTTTTATGGGTATATCTCTAAAAATTAATGCGATACTAAAAGGAACTATAAGGCATCTCCAATTGTACTAACAAAATAAAAGGCAACTCTTCTTTTTCTCCATTAATTGTTTTTGGTACTTCTTTTGTATTCAAAAATTTGTTATCTTTGTAAAAATGAAAAGGATTATGCAAAAATTCTGCTATTTCTTCATCTTGTTTCTTTCCATTCTTCAATTTTCTTTTGGTCAAGTATCAGGGGAAGTTGAAGTAAAAATAGACGGAAAAAAAATCACAGCTCAAGAAGAGTATGTATTTAATGTAGATGAACCCTTAAAATTTGAAGCAACAGGTTTGAAACCTAATTCCGATATTGAAATTAAAATTCAAAAAATGGGTTTTCCCATTCAAAAAGAAATTTATAAAGTAGGAAAAGACGGTAAAGTATTTGAGGTTTTAGAAACCCCCGATTTACGCATGAAATGTAAAGTAGATGTTTGTTATTTAACCCATTCAGGAAAACAAGAAAAATATCAATTCCGACTAATTTTTAAATGATTTTTGAAAAGTTTGAACCGTTTCAAATTACCTGCAAAAACGATTCAGATAAAACTTTTATTTGGTGTCCAATACGTAATAAATGGTTAGTTTTTACGCCTGAGGAGTGGGTTAGGCAACAATGGATTCAGTATTTTTTAAGCCTTAACTACCCTAAAGGTTGGATTATCTCTGAATATTCACTAAACTATCAAAATAAAAAAAATATTCGTTTAGATCTAGCTTTACTAACTAAAAAACAAGATATTTTGCTTTTAGCCGAATTTAAAAAAATGAATTATAAAATAGGTATTCAAGATTTAGAACAAGTTATTCGCTATGCAAGCTACCTCAATCCAGAATATATTTTGGTTTCTAATTATCAAAAATCTTATGTTTGGAATCAACAAAGCAAAGAATGGATACTTATCTAAAAAAATTCATCATATTAACACGGAACCCAATTTTTTGTCATTCATGGAATTTTTTAATATTACTGATTTAAGTTACATCAATTATTTCAGATTTTTTCTTTAAATTGCGTTCGTATTTAAAATTACCCAAATGAAAAACTGGAAAATTTTAGCATTATCCCTAACTTTTTTTATCATCAATATTTTTCATATAGCTTTTGCTCAACTTTCTGAGGAGGAGTTATCTAAAAAGAGAACTTACACCGTTTGGTTACAAGCATTGGCTAACAAAAAAAATGTCTATAAGTTAGATGTATCAGGTGGAGCTATCAAAACGGTCTCTCCAGAAATCAAAAAACTCAAAAACCTTCATAAACTTTATATTGAAGAATGTGATTTGACTTTTCTACCAGAAGAAATTTGCGATTTAAAGTTTTTACAAGTTCTACATATTCAAAGAAATCAAATTACCAAACTCCCCGAGAATATAGGAAAACTCAAAAATTTAAAAGAACTCAATTTAGGTTCTAACCCTATACCAGAAGCAGAAATTCAAAGAGTTCAAAAGTTATTACCGAATTGTAACATTTTATTTACAGACTAATTTTGAGGTTCTTTATTTAAAATTTATGAAAAAAATTGCACTTCTTTTCTTTGTTTTATGGAATTCATGGATTTATGCACAAGATAGTTTGAACATAGATTTGGATATGTTAATAGAAGATGCTTCTTCCCAATCCAATTCTGATGCAGATATTGATTGGTCTAATATAACTGATGTATTAAATGAACTTTCTAAAAATCCTATTGATCTAAACCGTGCAAAAAGATATGAATTACAAGCAATTCCTTTTCTAACTCCTATATTAATCAATAATTTGTTGAATCATATTCGTAAAAACGGTGCATTATTAAGTATTTACGAATTACAAGCTGTACCCGGATTTGATAGAAATGTTTTTGATAAAATTAAACCTTATATCACCGTAAAAGGTCAACAATTAGACATGAGTAACAATAATTTACACCCAAAAGGTCCTGAGTTATCCCAAATTTTGGAAGGAGGAAAATTAGAGATTATACAACGCTTTTCTCGTGAACTTCAAGACGAAAAAGGTTATTTATTAGCTGATTCCGTTCCTAATCGTTATTTGGGTAGTCCTTTTAGAAGTTATACCCGAATTCGCTATCGTTATTTACAGAATGTAAGTATCTCCTTGTTAGGTGAAAAAGACCCAGGAGAACAGTTCAAGTGGGACCCTCAAACTAAATATTATGGTTACGATTTTTTATCTGGGCATATCGCTATCAAAAATTATGGAAATTTAAAATCATTAGTTTTAGGAGACTTTAATTTACAGTATGGACAAGGATTGGTTTTTTCAAGAGGTTTAGGTTTTGGTAAAAGTGGGGAAGTAATTAATACAGTTAAACCTATGTTTACAGGAATTATACCCTACTCTTCTGTTAATGAAGCATTTTTTATGCGTGGTTCAGTGGTTCAATATGCAATTAAAAAGTTTTATTTTACAGCTTTTGGTGCCAGAACTCCTCAAGATGCAGCAGTAATTGCTTCCAGAGATACAATTTCTATTGAAGGGGATATAATTCAATCACAAAGTGCAGAAGGTATTATTGTATCTGGGTTACACAGAACTCCCGCTGAATTATCTAAAAGAAATACCATTTATGAATATGCAACAGGAGGTAGAGTTCATTACGCTTCCAGAAATATAACTATCGGTATCAATGGTTTATACCAAAACTTTTCTGTACCTCTTTTAAAATCCAATTTATCTTCATATCAAAATTTTGATTTTCAAGGTCAAACCAATTATTTATTTAGTACAGATTGGGACATCGTCCATAGAAATTTTAATACTTTTGGTGAAATTGCTCGTTCTGCTTCTGGTGGTATGGCTGTATCTTCCGGTTTATTAATTTCCTTAGACCCCAAAGTAGATTTAGCATTGAATTTTAGACATTTTGATAAAAACTTTCATTCCTTAAAAGGCTATTCTTTTAGTGAAAGACCTTATGCTCTACAAGGTGAAACGGGTTTTTATACGGGGCTTAAAGTTTCTTTAAATTCTAGATGGCAAATTTCTACTTATATTGACCATTATAAATTTGCTTGGTATCGTTATCTAGTGAACTATCCTTCAGAAGGTTGGGAATGGCTTACTCAAATTAATTATAAACCCAACCGTAATACACTGTTTTATTTAAGATACAGAATTGACCAAGGTCAAAAAAATGTTTCTACAGATAATGTTCCTACTGAAAATTTAAGGTTTTTATTAGCTCGTAGAAGGCAAAATTTACGATTAGATTACAGCTCTAAACTCCACAGAACATTAGCTATTCATGGAAGAGCAGAACATTCTTGGTACTGGTTAGAAAATCAACCCAAACAATTAGGTTTTGTTTTGTTCCAAGACCTTGCATGGCAATTCAATTATAAATTTAAATTTACGGGAAGAACGGCATTTTTTGATATCTCTTCTTATGACGCTAGAATTTACGCATTTGAAAATAACTTACCCACGGTTTTTAGTATCCCTGCTTATAATGGAAGAGGAGTGAGAACTTATACAATATTACAGTTTACTCCAATTAAAGGTATAGATATTTGGTTGCGTTATGCTCTATTTAATTATGATAGACAAAGAACCATCAGTTCAGGATTATCACAAATACAAGGTACAAAAAATTCTGAATTTTCTTTTCAGTTAAGAGTAAAAATTTGATTGATGGAAAGTAGATTTTACCAACAATAAAGTATTGAAAATGAAAATTAGCTTTATTTAAAAAAAATTAACAAAAAACTTATTGACTAACTTTTGGGATTAAATTAACTTTATAAAACTTTATAAAAATGATAAACTTTCAAAATTTTCTTAAACTCAGCAATCTAAAAAATTTTAATAATTGGAGAGATGCTAGAAATGAATATGGTTGGAATTTTCTACCATTTATTTTATTCTTACAACTAACTTTAATACCATTCCATATATTCAGTACTGATTTATTGGATGAAAGCACAAAATTCTCTGCATTATCAATTGGTATGAGAATGGGGGCTGTTGGTATCATTATCTTAACATATATTGTTGTTCGCAATTTTAAACTTCATACAGATTATTACTATGCTTTTACTTATTTTGTAAACGCAATGTCTGATGCTTATGTTTCAATTTATTCTAGTGAAGGAAACATAGTAACACATTTTTTGGGATTTGGAGTTGTACTTGTAGCTTATGCTGTTTTGACTGCTCTACCTCCATTGATTTATAATTTGGTGATGTTTGTATCATCATTCACTCTGTTTGGATTATTATATTTATATTCTCCTATCCCGTTTTTATCCATATTATCCAATGGTGGTGCATTTATTTTATTTTTTATAGTAATTTGCCCATTTTTAAACATAATAAGATATTATAGCTTAAAAAATGATTTTTTATCTTTACAAGAATTACAGAAACTAAATCAAGATGTTCTAAATACTAATGAAGAGTTAAAGCAGAAACAAGAAGAAATTGCTACACAACGTGATGCAATAGAGAAGTTGTATCATGAAATTTCTGAAAAAAATAAAGATATTACAGATTCCATTCATTATGCTAAAAGAATTCAAAGTAAAATTTTGCCAACAGAAGAAATTATCAAAATTAGTTTTCCAGAAATTTTTATTCTTCATAAACCCAAAGATATTGTAAGCGGTGACTTTTATTGGTATAATCAAACTCAAAATTTAGGAATTTTATTAGCAGGAGATTGTACGGGACATGGAGTACCCGGAGCATTAATGAGCATTTTAGCTCATACAGCTTTGAATAAAGTTTTTACAGAAAAAAAATGTTATTTACCCAATGAAATTTTAGAACAAACTAGCTATGAAATTATTCAAATCTTAGATCAAGTTCAAAATAAATCTTCAGATGGTTTTGATGGTTCCGTTATAGCATATAATAAATCTGAAAAGAAACTAATTTTAGCAGCAGCTAATAATCCCATTCTAATTATAAAAGATCATGAAGTGCAAGAAATTAAATCAGATGCTATGCCAGTAGGTGATTATCAATTTGGAGAAAATAGAAAATATACACTTCATGAATTAAATACTCATGAGCCTTTAACTATTTATATGTTCTCTGATGGTTACATAGATCAATTTGGTGGTGATAAAAATAGAAAATTTGGAAAATCTAATTTTCAAAAACTATTATTAGATATTCATCAACTTCCAATGATTGAACAAAAAAATATTCTAAATCAACATTTTGAAGAATGGTTAAACAAAGGAAACGAAAAACAAATTGATGATGTTTTAGTGATAGGAATAAAACTATTTTAGTATAGAAAACTAACAAATTTACAATGAATGTAAAACACTTGTGAAAAACTTTTTCTTAAAAACATTCATTTAGTTTATTCAACTTGTTATATTTGCCATTTGAAATTCATTTAGAGTGTCATCACCAATAGTAAAGCCTTCCCGAACAGAAATCAGAAAGTCAAGAGAAGCACAAAATAATTCTAAAATTGTTATTGTGGTTCTGTTATTGATTGCGGTTGCAATTTTAGTATATTATTCCGTTATACTCTATCTAAATTATATTGAGTTGGGAACTAATCAAATATTACCTATGGTATTACTAGGTGGAGCTATTGCATTGGTAGCTTATGGTTTGAAACAAATCAATAATATGAAGTTTTCTGTTGAAAAGCAAAGCTCGGAAAATGTTTCAAAAATTGAAGGTAAATTCAAAGCACTTATTCAAAATTCATTAGACGTAATAACAATTTTAGATGCAAAAGGTATAATTACTTATCAATCCCCATCAACAGAAAGAGTTTTAGGATATAGCCCTGATGAACTTTTAAATGAAAATTTTTATGAATTGGTTCATGCAGAAGACCACCCAATTGTTCAAAATGCTTTGACACAAAAATCAGCATTTATGTTTTCTTATAGAATTCAGCATAAAGATGGTTCTTGGTTATATTTTGAATCAGTGGGTACCAATTTGATGCACAATCCTTTAGTTGCAGGATTTGTTGTAAACTCTAGGGACGTAACCGATAGAAAAAAGGAAGAAGAAGAAAAAAGACAAAAAGAAGTTGCCGCTTTAAAATTTAATATAGAAAGAGAAAAAGCCCAGTTAGAAAAAGAAAATGCTGAACGTGAGAAAAAAATTATAGAAGAATCTAAAAAAGAATTAGAAGCCGCTTACGCTATCATTGAACATAAAAACCAGGAAATTACAGATTCGATTAACTATGCTTTCCGTATTCAAACGGCTCTTTTACCCAAAATTGATGAAATTAAATCTAAAGTACCTGAATCTTTTGTAATTTGGCAACCTAAAGATATCGTTTCAGGAGATTTTTATTGGTTCGCTTTACTTCCTGACGGTAATATTTTAATTGCTTGTGCTGACTGTACAGGACACGGTGTACCAGGTGCATTTATGACCATGATTGGTAATACTTTGTTAAATCAGATTGTTAAACAAAACGATATAACAGAACCCGACCAAATTCTCAATAATCTTCATAAAGGTGTAAGAAAAGCATTAAAACAAGATGAAGAAGGTTCTAAATCCAGAGATGGTATGGATATTGCTTTTATGAAATTTTATCCTGATACCCTAAAATTGACTTTCGCAGGTGCAAACCGTCCTTTATGGATTGTTAGAAAAGACCAACCTGAAATTGAAGAATTTAAAGCCGATAAAGTTCCTATTGGTGGTTTACAAACAGAAGCTGAACGTATTTTTACTCCTAATTATATTCAATTACAAAAAGGTGAATCTTTTTATGCTTCTACTGATGGTTATCATGACCAATTCGGTGGCCCTAAAGGTAGAAAATTTATGACCAAGCAAATGAAAGAAAAAATCTTAGAAGTTCAAGACCATGATTTAGAAACACAAGGTAAAATTTTACTTGAAACGATTATGGATTGGATGCATAAACAAGATAAAGAATATGAACAAATTGACGATATTTGTGTTGTAGGTGTAAGAGTTTAATATCATCTTTAATGAATTGGAATCTTAAATTTTTAGTTAAACATTCTCCTACCTCAGAAAAAAATATCCTTGAATTTGAAAATATACTTCAAACAAAAATCCCCAGTTCTTATCGTTCATTTCTTTTGGAAACCAATGGTGGAAGTCCTTTAAATAATGCTTTTGATGTCTACTCTCCTACAGAAAATTTAACTTTATATACTTTTATTATTTCAAAATTTTTGGGTATTGGTGTTAAAGATGATATTATAAAAGCTTATAAAATTTTTCAAAAAGATTTACCTCCTTACTTTTTGCCTTTTGCTATGGATAATTTTAAAAATTTTATGTGTATTTCCCTTAAAACTGAAGAAATTTATTTTTGGGATTATCAATCCACATTAGCCAATCCTAAAACAACAAAAGAAAAACCTTTATTTCTTTTTGTTGCTGAAAATTTTGAAGAATTTATGGAAAAACTATATTATCAAAAAAACTAAATGTACCAAAATTTTTCCATTGGAATTATTATTCCTTGTTATAATGAAGAAGAAGGTTTGCCGATAGTATTAAAAAATATTCCTAAATTAGTGGATAAAGTTTATATTGTAGACAATCAATCTAATGATAATACAGCTCAAATTGCTAAAGATTTTGGCGCTATAGTTTTAAAAGAAAATCAAAAAGGTTATGGTTTCGCTTATAAAAAGGGGTTCCAAAATATCGAAACCGATTTAGTCGTAACTTTAGATGGTGATGGTACATACCCAACAGAAGAAATTCCTAAATTGATTTCTATTCTTGTAAATGATAATTTAGATTTTATATCTGCCTGTAGATTTCCCTTACAAAATCCTGAAAATATGGATATTATATCCAAAATTGGCAATTATATCCTTACTTTCACTACACAAATTCTTTTTGGTTATGGAATTAAAGACTCTCAAAGTGGTATGTGGGTTTTTAAAAAAGATATTTTAACGAAAATTTGTTTAGAAAGCAATGGAATGGCTTTAAGTGAAGAAATCAAAATTGAAATTCTAAAAAAAAAATTAGCTTTTAAGGAAGTTCATATTCCTTATTATCAACGATATGGTAAAAAGAAAATCAAAAAATTTCAAGATGGTATAAAAAATTTGCTTTTTTTATTTTATTTAAAGTTTAGAAAGTAATCACGTTTGTATTATTCCAAAAATTATAAAGGCTGCCCTTTTTGGACAGCCTTTTGATTTGATATATTGATTGGTTATTCTACGATAAATTTACCTACAAACACACCATTTCCACTTATTAACTTATAAGTATAGACCCCTGAACTAAAATTCAAAGTATAAGTCTCGTTAATCACTGAGGCTTGTTGGTAAGCATTTTGATAAACTAACTGACCCATGTTATTGTAGATTTCAAAGGAAACATCTGCATTTTGAGCTAAAAGTGCTTTTAAATTAAAACTACCTTTATTAGGATTAGGATAAACCACAACATTTTGGAAGAATACGTTAGCAGTTTGAGTAGTTTGATTAACGAATACGGGGATTACTAAACTATCCTGACCGCTTCCACATTGTACCGTATAATATAAAGTAATGAAATGCATTCCAGGAGTTTGCATAATTACCATATGAGGACCAGGACCAGAAGCAGTATCAGGATTAGCACCAGGTCCGAAGTTCCAGAAATAAGTCAAAGCACCTGTTGCAGATACAGGGAAAGGCTGCCCTAATTGAACGGTATCGGGAACAAAAGGCATCACCATACCTGGACTATTGACCGTAACGGTTACTTGAGTAGCACTAGAAGCACAACCATTATCCACTGCCACCACGTAATAAGAAGTTGTTGTGGTTAATGCAGGC
>CALLMJ010000132.1 GCA_938006875.1 uncultured Bacteroidia bacterium | reverse complement strand
TAAGCACAAACCTTATTACTACAAGGATATTTTACTAACCAAAAATTACTAATAGCTCCATCAAAATCGGGTGTGGCAAGTATTATAAACATTGGATTAAGCTCGCCTGCTTCTAATATACCATCGTTGTCGTTATTTCCTATTTGCCAACTGTTACAACAAGGAATAAATAATGTATTTTCAAATTCAAAAGGAATTAAACTATCTGTATCTACAATTAACGTTTGTGTAAAATCTTCGTGTTGCTCTCTCCATATTACTTGATATAAATATTCGTTTTCACCAATGGGACTAACAATGTCGCAAGGGTCTAATATTGTATTTCCTGATGCTCCTAATGGGACAATTATTAACGATGCAGGAAATTCTCTATGTATAGTTACAGTAAATGTTTGTCCATTATATGTGTTTGCGGTATATTGAGTTTTTCTTATTCTTAAACAATCGCCTTCTACAATAGCTTCCCAAAAAGTAGTTGGTGTGTCATTGTTAATTAGCACTGCTATATCTGTAAGCATTTGATTTATTGTTGGTGTGTAATAATTATAAGTTAAAGAATACACATTTACGCCAACGGTTACAGATATAGAATTAAATGGAGTGTGCGGGTCAGAAGGCATTAAACAAGGAAATGGTTCTACAAAAAAACCTGGTATAACAGTAGAAACATCGTTATTAGACAAAACAGGATTAAAATGACAAATTATTTCATTTGCACCAAACCATAAACTTCTTCTTAAATTTAGTTTAAAATGTTCATCACAAGGAAAATTCCAACTATCCCCAAAGTCAAAATCTGGGTCTACTAATACGTCGTTTATGTAAAGCTCTAAATCATTTAATGGAACACCATTTTCGTCTGTTGTATATATTGGAATAGTTGGCATAATGCAAAAATATAAAAAAATACATTTATCTTAAAGCTCTATTTTGTTTTTTGTCCAATACTATTTAATTGATTAGACAACGTTTCCATATCGCCACGTATGGTGTTTATAGCATCGTCTAATGCATTATTAGATAAATCTTTTACATTAGTTAATGAGTTTCTTATTAAAGAAACAACATATTGTTCTACAAAAGGTATATGTTTTGCTTCAATACTGTATTCGTTTTCGTTTACATCATAACAAGGAAGGTTTTTACAAGATTTTATTTTGCTTAATTTACTTGGGTCTTCAAATATGCCATACAAAGAAATAACTTCAATATTTGGCAAATCTGTAACTAAATACAAGTTGTTTTTTTCATTATACCAATATCCCAATGTAACACGCAACCTTCTTTGCATGTAATAGTTTATTAAAAAAGGGTCAGCGTATTCAAAATAGATTTTTCTATCTACTGTTTGAACAGTTGCATAATCAGGTAATAATATTCTTGTTGGTAAAACTACTTTTCTTATATTACAATCTACAGTAATATCGCAACATTCTGCAATATCTACACATTCAACAGGAACGCAATTTATTCTGTCTTGATATTTATAAATATCAGTCCTTTGTTCTATATTATATATTTCTTGATTTAATATTTTGTTTCTTATTGTTGCAATTTGATAATAAATCCAATCTAAATCTACGTCAATGTCATCGCTTATGTCAAAATTATAACATTGAGACAATATACTGTAAGATATTTCGTTTAAGGTAGCCATAAATCAAATATCCGAAGTTTCTTTTCCTACAACAAAAGTTATATTATACCCTATAACTTTTCCTGTTTTCTCATCTAATATTCCAAACTCTTCAAAATCAACAAAACGAATATTGTTTATAATTTCCAAAAAGTCTTCATTTTTACATATCTCTTCTAAAACGCTTTTGATATGTTTGAGTTTTTTTGTTTCAATTATTTTTTTTGAATACCCATTATTTAGGGTTAATACTCCGAGAGTGTCTTTTGCTTTTTTCATTAATTGCTTTTTGTTTATAACTACTTGTAATTTTTTGTTGAAAATACTCTATGTATTTAGGAATATCTTTGTATGAAGGCATTACGGAAATTACTACACCTGCATCTTTTTTATCATGGCACACACAGTGTCCTAAAATAACAGGGATAACATAATTTGCATTATCATCTTCAATCCAATTATGCTCTACCATTCTATCAAAAACTGTTTGTCCCATGTTGTTGTAATCAAATTTTCCTCTTGTCCCACGCAAAAAATACAATCCTATGTAATAAGGTTTTTCTAATCCTTTTGTCAATTCTATAAATTCTTTTCTATAAGACAAATAATACATAGATGTATTTTTCTTATAGTTTAAACTTGCTTTTGAGCCAATAATTTTTACAGTGTCTGCGCTTTTAACTATTCTTTTTGAGTTTTTAGAAGATATTACTTCTGTTGGAATATAGATATAGAAAATAGATTTCATGGCAATTTGAAATTAAACTACATTAGGTGTTTGATATTCTACACCCAACACAGCTAAACAAGAGAAAAATATACCTCTTGCAATTTCTTCTCTTCCTTCAAAAGATTTTAAGTATTCCACTTCTTCTTTGTTGTCCATAAAGCCAAGTTCTAATAACAAAGAATGGCATTTAGGAAAAGCTATAATAGAATACATGTTTTTAGTAGGGACAAGCCCTTTATTCCCTCTTACAGGCATTGAATATGGGTGCAATGTAGCATCGCAACTGTTTTTTTCTATATGAGTTACAAACGTTTTTGCAACAGGAATAATATCAGGTTCATGTTTTATATCATAGAATACACCAAATCCTCTTGCAGTTTTCCACTCTCCATTAGAAGCGGCATTAGCATGAACGGAAACTAACAACACCTCTTTTTCTTTTTCATAAATATCATTTGCTCTTTTTACTCTGCAATCATATTTGCTTCCACTATTACCTAACGGAATATCTTCAAGCTCTGGAACTAATACATGAAACATTGAAGTTATATCTTTGTTTATAACAGAGCTGTAATTGCTTGCCATAATCATTACTCTTGCAACAATATCTCTGTTAAATTCATATTCTAAAAATGAACCATCAGGACTACGTTTTCCTGCTGTGTCAATTCCATGACCGTTGTCTAATAGGATTTTATTGTATGTTTTCATAAAAACAAAATTACAAACTTTTTGTATAAAACAACACTTTTTTTATAAAAAAAACTTATATCTGTTATTCAAAAAACAAATAGTTGTTTATAATAGAAATTATGAAAAAAACAAGTGTTTTATTATGTTTTAAATCTTTTTCAAATACAATTTGTTTTATTCTTTTGTTTATAATCTTACTTTGTTTATAACAAAATCTATTTTTCTTTTTTTTTATTTTTTTTTTTTTGAAATCGCTTTGCTAAGCTTAGTATATATACTAAGTATATATATTATATATATTAGAAGATAGAATGTATAATGAATACAAGAGATAGATATTTACATGTATTCAGTATGTTTTCTATTGTTTTTTTAAAACCGCTTTACTAAGCTTAGTATACATACTAAGTATATATATTATATATTATATATATATATTAGAATATAGAATATAGAATGAATACAAGAGATAAATATTTACATGTATTCAGTATACTTTCTCTTATTCCTTATTTTTTTTCTTTTTTTTATTAACTTTTTTTTCTTTTTTGAATTTTGAGAATTTTGAAAGAGTTTTTGAAAAACAAAGACAAAACAAGAGCACAAAGCTCTAAAAACCCTTTGAATTTCGCACACAAATTAACGCTGTTAAAAAAACTCTGTTGAGGGTATACAAATATACCTCTAAATTTTTTCTTGTCTTAAAATCAATTTATTTGCGTTTTGTTGTTTTGTTATAAACAAATGTAATGTGTTTTTGTTTATAACACAAATAAAAGTTCTATTAGAAAGTTCTATAATTTGTTTGTAAGATTTGTGTTTTGTTTATAATTACCTGTATTGTACATCAGAGGTATCCCAAAGTATATCTTCTAAATCTGCTCTAAATTTGTAATATGAAGATGCGTAAGGTGTTATTTTAAATAAACCATCTTCAAATCCGTTTATGTATTTTTTGGTTTTCTTTTCATCTCCTTTTACATAAAAGAAAGATGCTTTCCATAAGTTGTTTATAACACTATTTATTTTGTTCATGGTTTTACCAACAGCAAATGGACTGTTTATAATTGCACTAAATGTGTTTGGGTTAATGGTCTGTACAAAGTCAAATGCCATGCTGTAAAATCTTTGTTTGTTTTTTGCGTTTCCAAAAAATCCATATTTGTTTTTGTCATCATCATCATCTCCTGCTCCTGAAAGATATATGTACAAAAGATATATTCCTACTAAAAACAATATATCGCTTGCTAATTTCATCATGTTTTCTTGTTGTCTTTGAGAAACTTTATAATTTGCATCAGCTTCCATTCTACCTAATACTCTTTTGTTTATAACAGAAAACATGCTTCTAATAATGCCTTCATAATATTCTCCGTCCCACACCACTTTCCCGTCTATGACTTTGTAATTTCCGTTTACTCTTACAAATTTTCCTTTTGCATAGCTTTCATATAGGTAGTCAGGTAAATATCTTCTAAATTGCATAATCAATTTTCCTATACTGTATTGTTCTATAAGCCTTAATGTTTCTTCATCATAACTTCCTAATAGTTCATTGCTTATTCTTTTCATGTTCATGCTCATTCTGTAATCTATTCCATATTCAGCTCCTTGTGATTTAATATATTCTAATATTTGTCTCCCTTCTTTTGTTTTGTATCGTTTATCTTTTTCTTCGTTATAAACAAGATTTCCGTTTTTATCTAATGAATAAGCATCTATTCCAATTTGTTT
Organism: uncultured Bacteroidia bacterium; assembly: GCA_938006875.1. GTDB lineage: Bacteria > Bacteroidota > Bacteroidia > J057 > CALLMJ01 > CALLMJ01. The sequence continues at coordinate 13,562 of CALLMJ010000132.1, read as the reverse complement.
GTTTATAACAGCATAAGCGGTAGCGGCTCTGTTTGCATAATCACCAAGATAATTTAAAATATAAAAAGCATTGCTTCTGAATAAATAATTTCGTTTATCTGTTTCTTTAAAACGTGGGTTAGCAAAGTCGTTAACATCTGCTTGATACATGTTTCCAACTTTTAATAATTGATATAATAAATCTCTTTTTTCTTTATCACCAATAGCAGAAAAGACAAATTTGTATCCATTCATTAATTCGTCCAAAGTAAATGGGCTGTCTCCGCCATAAGCTCTGTTTAATGTTCCTGCTAATCCTCTTGATAACGCTCTTAAAAATCCTTGTATGAAGTTTTTTATATCATTAGCAGGTGATAAAGCAATAGTCAGCATGCTACTGTATTTAGATATAGCGGCAAATATGTTGTCTATATCTACATTAGACATTCCGCTTTTTGTTAGTATTTTACGTATTACTTTTTCGTTATTATATTTTCTGTTTCCTGTATTTATTTTTTTATTTCTTTGTAACCAATATTTTTCGTAAATAGCATCTAATAGTCTTAATGTATTTTCATTTTTAGTATATCCATCATCTTGGGTTTGTGTGCTTGCTAATTTTCTTACTATCTTAAAATATCCGTCTATTTTATCAAAGTTTTTTTTCTTTTCTAAATTTGCTACTGTTCTTAACAAAATAGTATATAAATCATGTTCCACTGCTCCATAATCTCCAATTGCTTTATAGTATTCTTCTGCGTGGTCGTTTTTATTAGTATACATGTAATAGTTAGGAACGCCTCCATTTTGTGATGCTTCTGACATCACTTGGTTAAAATCATTTTGAAACATGTGCATTCTGAAAAATGCTTCTTTTATACCGTCCCAATTTTTGTTTTGTAAAGATTGTTTTATTTGCAAACTTTCTTTCTTTTTCATAATAGGTATAAGTCCATCTTCCCATTTAGCTTCGTATGATTTTTCTCCATATACTCCTATGTATGCGTCTCTTATAGAGCTTACAAATAATTCTGAAAATTCTTTTTCTTCTTGTGTTAAATTATTCCAACCCTTTTTGTTTTCTTGGCTTTTTGCCCATTTCCCTTCTCTGTTAGGATTTACATAGATATATCTTCCCGCATATCCACTTTCTTTTGCAATTAATTTATCAAAAAATACTTCTCCATCTGAAAAAGGATTTAGTCTGTTTTTTAAGACTTCATCAGGAAATTGTTTTATTATTTTTTCAGTGATTTCATTTACTTTTGTATAAAAAGGTAACAAAGCTCTTTTTGTTATAAACAATTTTTTATTCACAAAATCCATTACTGTTTGTATCCAATAGTTTTGAATTTGATTAGCATCTTTAATCCACATGCTTATGCTTGGGTCGTCGTAAATGGCTTCTTTAAGTTCTGCTGAAAGGTCTTTGCTTTGTATTTTTCCAATCATTTCAGCAATGGCTACTTTCTTTTCTTTGCTTGATTTCTTTTTATTTTGATTAGCTATTTCTAATAGCATTTCTAACACTTCTTCATAATTGCCATTTTTTAATAAAGTTAAGTATTCGTCAATATCTTCTTGTGGCATTTTAAGTATTTTTAATCTTGCATTAAAATAATCTAATTCTTCTGTATCTGTTTCTTGTGGAGGATTGTATATTTTTTCTCTTGCTTTTTGAATTGATTTTGAAAATGCTAAATCTGTAAGGCTTGCTAATATATATTCCATTACTGCATTTATTCTATTGTTAAAAGAAACAAGGTCAAGTGTTATAAATGGAACATCGTTGTCATAATGTTTAGAAATGATGTTTGCAGATATGCTTTTTTCTATTTTATATCCTAATCCAATAAGCTCTAATGAAGCAAGATATAATTTAGTGTTTATAAAATTACTTGTGTTTGCATATAAATCTGCTTCTTTTGCAATTTCTTTGGGTAATGTATATCTACCCATAATAGATGTTTTTCTGTTATCATATCTCCCTGCAAATGGGTGTAGTAAAACTACATATCCTGTTTCTATATTTTTTAATACAACAAAATCTTTTAAAAATCCTGATGCATTAGGAACATCTATTACTTCATAAGCAGAAGCGTCTAAAATCTCATTTAGGTTTTCATATAAGGTTTCTTTGTCTACAATTGAAATAGCTTTAATTACATCAGGCGAAGAAAATAAAGCTGTTTCATCTTGAATTAAATTATCTATTTCATCTATTATGGCAGCTCTTTGATTTTTTGTTTTTTTTACAGTTTCAGACAACATGTTTGCTTTATCTGTTTCTCCATTTGCGATTAAAACAATTATTTTTTGATTTAAGTCTGTTATAGTGTTGTCTAAATATTTTAGTCTTTTTTCAAGTGTTTCTTTCTTTTTGATTACTCCAAATAATTTATAAACACCTTTTACTATTTTAGAAGGGTTTATATCAGCTTTTTTCAAATCGTCTATAATAATTTTTTTCAATCGTTCAGAGGGTGCGTATCCTCCCGTTGCTTTTTCTATTACTCCTATTTGTCTATCTGTGTCTTCTATATCTATTATGTTTAATTTCTCAAATTTGTTAAGAAAATTGTTTTGATAATATACGCCTGTCTCGCCATTATTGTCTTTTTTTTCAACAATAAGATTTTTAAAGGCAATCTCAAAAAACGGTGTGTATTCATCAAAATCTTTTGTTATAATTCCTTTATACAATTCTTCAAAGTTTCTTGCTCTTTCTAATAAAGGAAGTTTTTCATACGAAGGAATATTTTCTACGTTCCCGTATTCTGCTAATAATCTATATATGTTTTCGCCAAAATCTTTTTTAGCTAATTCTATTTGTCTTTTGTTTAAAAGTATACAATCTGCCATATTTTATATTACGTTAAGAACAATTTTTTGTTTGGTTGAATATTTCTTGCATGTTTTGAGAAATAGATAAGTTGCTAAATTTATCGCTTGCATAAGAGAGTATTGACAAAACAGTTTGAGTATTATCAGTATTAGCGTCGGTGCTTTTTTGAACTTTTAAAACATAAGGATACCTGCTGTTGTTAGAAAGAACGTCTTCTCCTTGTCCTTTTTTGTTTTTTTCTACTTTAATATAATGGATTTGCTTTATTACTTTATTTTCTTCTATATGTGTAAGTGGTAGCTTAAGTGTACGAGCTTCTTCTTCAGTAAGCTGTATATAAGTATCTACAATAGGTGGTGATGACTGGTCTTGGTAAATTACATGATTAAATGCTTGTGGCAATGGATTTTTTTCTGTTGTGGAAATTATTTGTAGGGTATTTCCTTCATATTCTATTTTTCCTACGCTGTAAAAAGTATTATTTTCTTCCTGATTTGCGTCTTGGTATTCATATATGCTTTTTGTTTTTAAGTCTAAAAATAATTCTCTTAAAAATATAGTTTTATCTTCTTCTTGCCATTCTCTAAATTCTTTTATTTTTTCAGAGATGTTATTATAAATTTCTCCCATTATTGAACTGGGTAATGTGTTTAGTACAGACATATACCCTCTGTTAGGGTTTGTTAAACTATCATATAAATAAATTCCATAATACATATTTGTTGCATCTGTATGTTGAATAACAAGTTCATCAAAAGTTTGTCTTTGCCATTCTTTTTCTGCTTCCTCTTGGTTTTGTGTGTTTTCATCAGGTGTATATTTGAAAAAGGTTTTGATATATGCTGTTTCCGCTTCCGTTAAACTATCAAAAAAAGTACGATACGCTTCTCCGTTGTTTGTATCTTTTATGCTTTTTAATTTTTCGTATATTTTATAAATAAGATTTTGTGTTCCTAAATTTGAAGAATAGTTTGCAAACGACAAGTATAATTTTTCTTTATTTGAATAAGTGGTAATGCTTGATAAAGGAAAATAAAACATGTTTCTTATATCTCGGTTCTTAAACACATTATGAAAATCCTCTATGAATTTATCTACATCTTGACTTTCGTTAAAATTATATTGGTTTTTACCAAATCTTACAGTTTCTTTGGGTAACAGCATTATTTTGTTTAACATTTTTGCAAACGCTCTACGATATGTTAACGGTAGATTTTTTTTGCTTAATGTATAACTTGCGTGTTTTAAAAATTCTAAATATCCATCTTTATAGTTAGCTGAACCAAAAAATGTAATGTTTTCAATAAGTTTTAATCCTTCTACTAATTTGTTATAATAAGACATGAAAAACCCTGCATATTCTTTGTCAAATAATTTTTCTGTGCCAATAAAATCGTCTTTGTTTTCAAGCAAAGCTAAAGCCTTTTCGTGTTTTTCTATGTTTTCTTCCATGTCTTTTTTGTATCCTTGATTTATACCAAAGATTGAGCTTGCTTTTGATATGTTTCTGTTTAAAGAAGCAAGCATTCTTTCATAATCTACAAAAAGCATAGACATAAGCTCTATAACTTTTACTTGTGGACTTATTTCATTTTTTCTTTCATCTTTGGTTAAATATTCTACTTCTATTTTTTCTGTGATTTTATATATGAAATTTTTTACCGTTTCAAGATGTGTGTCTATTTCTGTTAAATTATCTGATTCTAATATTTTATCTTTGAATTTAATTATTTGCCCTGATTCATCATTTAAAAGTATTGTTGTTAAAATGTTGCTATTCTCTAAATTTGTTCCTTCTTCTTGTTGTGTTAGTTTCCATAATGCATTAGCAACTGCTGTTTTTATTCCCGAATGATTTTTGTCTCCCCCTATTATCTTATTTATATACTCTGTAATATAATCAATAGCATTAAAAAAGTTATCTATTTCATCTACGTTAGGTGCTTTTCTTAAAAGAGTATATAATGTATTATCTGAAACAACGCCGCCCTCGCCTCCTTTGTCTTTTTCTTTTAATGGTTCTCCTTCAATCATTATATGCCTTTGCTGTGTTTTTCTTGCTTCTGAAATGAAGTGTTTAAATATTTTATCAAACGACTTCATTTTCTTTTCATTAAAAGAGTTATTTATGTTATAATAAACAAATGGTGATAAAAAGAAAGCAGAAGTTGTAAATGCGTTTCTTTGTGTAAGTAAAAATGCATATAGCCTTGCGTTAAACAAATTGTTTCCTATTGCTCCATGTATTTGTTCTTTTACTGCATCTATCGCCGCATTTGTTGCTATAGAAAGAGAGTTTATAGAATATACATATTTTGTATAAGTGGCATTGTTATTTGTTGGTATTTTTATCAATTTGTCTCCTTCAGCTTTATAAATATATCTTTCTCTTTTAGGAAGGTCTAAATTAAATTTAAACTTTTCATTTCGGGAAATTATTTCTAAATCAGATAAAGCCGCATAAGAAAAGAATTTTGCAGTGGTTGCAAATATACCAACTAAATAAACATTAGTCATGTTTTCCATTTGTAATTTTGCATCTCCGTCTAATGTTGCATAAGGTATTGTTTTTGCAACAAGTTCTGTTCTTAATGCGTTGCTGTATATTTCTATATTGTTTTTTGCATTTGCAAAATCAATATCTGTAAAAAATTCATATACATTTTCAGGGTGCAACAATATAGATTTTATACCATCAATCATTGCATCTGTTATTTCATGTTGTTTTTTGCTTGTTTCACTTAAAATGTTAGGGTCTAAATAATTTTTAAAGAATAGTTTAATTTTATCAACGTCATAGTCTGACCCGTGAATTTTTACAATTTCGCTCGGGAATATTACTACGTTACTTTCTGTATCTAAAAATTTAACAACTTTTCCCGCAATTGTATTTCCTTTTGAGGTTGTCGGAATGCGAACGCCTAATGGCGAAATCATTCTTTCAAACCTTTCTAATGTTTTTTCAACATTGTCTATTGGGTAAGCATTTGCTTTACTTTCAATTTTATCAATGCCATTTTCTTTTAGTTTTTCTATTGTGGCTTTTATTAAATCTAAATATATTAAAGGATTGTCTAACCCGCCTTCTTTTCCATATACATCAAATTCTGGAAGTGATTGTATATTTAATTTGTTTTGCTTAATGGTAAAATTGATTATTTTGCTTATGTTTATAACATCGTTTAATAGTTTTTTGTCTAAAACAGGCATTGCTAATTCACACTCTCCAATACTAATCAATTTCATTTTGTTTGCTTTTGCGGCTTCTACTAATTTTAGTTTTACACTCTCTGATTGTTCTGAATAGTTTATTTTTTCTCCTTTCTTAAATTTTATATCATCAATAGTTATATCACTTGTTACTTCATAAATAAGTTTGTGCCATTTTAATTCTTCTTTTGTTAAAATGGGTTTATTCTTTTTATCAGTTTGATACTTTGTTTTACTTACATAAAAATCAGGAACAAGTACATAATCTGTTCCTAATGTTTTTAACCGAACAATTTGTTTTTCTACAATAGAAGTTATGTTTGAAATTAACTTGTTTGCAATAGAAGGAACAGCAAATGGGCTTTGTCCTTTATTTACTAAATTCAAAAACAATTCCATTTCTGCTTTATCTGAATTTGATTTTTCATAAACCTTTTTGTAAAAAGTAACATAATCTATTGTTATTTCTCCATTGTCGTCTTTTTTTATGTAAGGGATTATTTCTGAAATGTTTATATTTTCTATATAGCTTTGAAGTAATTTGTATATTGATTTAGCGGTTTCTTTGTTGAAATCGCTACTATTATTTGTCTCACTGTATAAAGAAATGAGATATAATAATTGTGTTGCTAATGGTGTTTCAGTTGCTTTGTCTATTTCATGATGCGGGTTTAATTGAAATCCAAAATATTTTGTTGGGTAATGTACAATGTTGTTTTCTGTAATTAAAATATCTTTTACATTTTTACTTTTATTACCTTGTTCGTAAAAACTTATAGATTGTGGTGCAAAGTTTTTAAAGGCTTCTTTATCGCCGCAAATTCCTATAATATCAGAAAACAAATTTTGTAAATCTTTTTTATTGTTTTTATTACTTTCTAACAATCTTTTATAAATATCATGCCTTCTGTCTTTTTGTTGATAAGGATTATTATATTCATTCCCACCTGTTTTAATTATGTGGTTATAGTAATTTATAGCTTGATAATAATCTGCAATAAGCGGCACGTTTATTTTAGATAATGGTATTCTTTTTAATTCTTCATCAGTAATGTTTTTGTCATTTCTTTTGTTTATTTTGTCTAAAAATTTTTCTTCTTTTGCCGTTAAGTTTTCATAAAATTCTTTTTTTAGCGCAACTTTTTTACTCAACATAGTAAATAAGAGTTTTTTCATTTCAAAAAAACTTTCTGTATCTATTTGAGGCAAAAACATATCAAAAGAAGCAAACTTCATAGAGGTGTTTGTCAGATTGTTTCTGTCTCTCCACATAGCTACAGGTTTATGTGAGCCTTCTTGTGTTAGCCCAAATCCAAAATTCTTTCCTGTCGCTCTTGAAAAAAGTTCGCTAAATACAGGATTTACAAAAGATGAACCATCAAAAGGTTTGTATTCTGTTTCGCCTGTGGTTTCTGCATATCCTAATAGCATAATTTCAGGCATTATTTTATCAGGTGTTTTTAACATGCTTACAGGAAAAGTATCACCTATTCCAAAAGCAAAATCTGAATTTACTTTGTATTTTACAGAAGTGTGTATAGAAGCTCTTTTATTTGCTTTATCTATGCTCCCATATTCCATATTAGCAAATCCATACAAATATGTATCTAAATCCCATTTGTAAACTCTATGTAATCCAATAGCCAAAGCAAATAACGCCTCATCGTCAAGCATATCGCTCATGTCTTTGTATTTTTTTCCTGAAATTATGTTTTTAGCTTTGTCTATTTGTGCTTTCATTAGCGATGAATAATGATCTTTTATTGTTTCATTTATTTTGTCTTGTTCTTCTGCTAATTCTAATTTTCCATTTTCGTTTTTTACAGTAAATTCTAATTGTTTTTTTTCTCCGTTTTTGTTAACAAAAGACAAAAACTCAAACTTTATTTTTCCTGTTTGTAGTTTAGAATTATTTTTAGCAATAGTTTCTCTTGCTTTTAGCTCGGACATAATGCAATTATAGAACATATCTTTTAATTTATGTTCGTAGTTTTTGTTCATAAATTCTTCTAACCTACCATTATATCCTGATATTTCTTGTGCAGACATTTTATGATTAACTTCTACCTGAAAAGATATTTTTTTGTTAGAACTTACAAATGAGTTTATGTATATTGTTGAAGCAGAAGACTTTTTAGCCTTCATTTCTTGTAATGGTTTAAACACATTTGTGTAAAAACGAAAATAAATATCTTCATTATCCATTTTTGCATAAGGGATATTGTTTGTTTTAGAAGCTATACCTAAATAATCCCCATAAGAAACAATTCCATTTTTTACTAATTCGTTGTATTGAAAATGAGGGCTTTGTTGTAAATTCTTAATTTGTTCTACTGTGTTTTTGTCAAATTGTTGTTTTTCGTTTGCTTTTGCATTTGAATAAACATTTATCGTTGTTAAAAATTGTAAATCATCAATAGTAGTAGACCTTAATCCCATATCGCTTCTTGTCTCACCTTCTATTGTTTTAAAAGACGAACTTTCAGATATATCCGATAATTGAGAAAGTGAATTTGTTACACTTTCATTTATTCCATTGTCTAATAATCCTAAAACAACTTCATCAGGAGTAATTTTTTCTGAAGTTAAATTAGAGGTTGAACTGTCTATAGTTTTTTTAGCTTGAATAACTCTTTTTGCAATTACATAAATTCTATTAGCTCGTTGTATGTTTATTCCTGTTTTTTGAACAATAAAATTTACAGCTTCTTTTTGTGAAGTAAAAATAGCAGGAACAGTATCTGTATCGCTTCCTTTGGATTGTCTTATGTTATTAAACTCTGCTTCTATTTTTTCTTTTTCTGATAAAAAGTCTTTTAGCTTTTTTACATCATTTTGAGAAAACGATGTTAAGTTTCTTATTCCAATAACATTTTTTTCTGCATCAGAAAATAAATAAGTTGTTTTTGTAAAACTTCCAAATGCGTTAAATAATCCATTAGACAAAAGCTCTAAATCTTCATGAGAATTAGCTTTGTTTAATAAAGAGTTCTTATTCTCGTCTGAAAATATTTTATCATATACAGCTAATAACATTAAATAAAAATCATGGTCGTTGTTATTGATATTATTTGTAAGATAACTTAATATGTTTTTCTTTATATCTTCAATATTGTTTGGCGGATAATAATAAAATTTATTTGCTGAAATGTATCTTTTAGTTGCAAAATTTGGTAAAGAATTATAAATAACATCAAAGTTTATATATTTTCCTTTGTTTTCTCCTGTGTATATTTTATTCAGATTTCCGTTTGTGTCTTTAAGTTCATATTTTTCTTTTATTGTAGTATATCTGATTATATTTTTTAGTATAGAATTTACATTTTTTTCTAATGACATAGACGACGCACCAAGAATAATAGATTGTTGCGTGCTTATTTCTTCTTTGGTCTCGTTTATTTCTTCATCTATATTTTCTTCTTCTGCGGAAACAGCTTCAGCTTCTTGCTCTGTGTTGTTTTCTTCTTCTGTGGTTTCTTTTTCTAAAAGAGTAGTTGAAGTTGCTTCTGCTTCTGCTTTTTGTGCGTTTTCTTTTTCTTGCTTTGAAAGAATTCTTTTCTCTAATACTTTTTGCAAAGCGTATTTTAGAATATCTAATTCTTTTTTAGCTTTTGTTAATTTGTCTATATCGTTTGTAAATTCTTTTAATGCCCAAGTGTCTATTTGTCCTATAATATCAGACATTACTAATTCAAATACAACATTGAAATTTTTAATATCTGATGGCATATTTATAAATCCTTCTTCTTGTGTAAATCCAAATCTTGTTTCATAGACAAGCCCTTCTAATGCGTAAATAATTTCTGCTAAATTGTTTTGAAATACTCCAAAGTTTTCTTCTTTTAATAAAAAGTTATTTCGTACATCTTCCATTATAGAAACAACATAAGGCGGAACAGGCACAGAAATTGTATCAGCTATGCCTATTGGGTCTTTGTATATTGATTTTATACCTTCTATTTTACCTCTTTTTTTCTCTACAAAATTAGATAATAAAGAACTTGCTTTGTTTATAACATATTCTCTTTTTTGTCTTTTTCTTTTTTCTTTATCTATTATTTCCTTTTTTTTTTCGTTTGTTGTAATTCTTAATGCAATAGGTGTTAGTTTTAGTTTGCCGTTATTAGTTTTTTGAAAATCTGATATTCTTACTAATCCATTTTCATTGTAATTGATATATCTTTTCCCCGTTGCGTTATCTGTATATGTAGTATACCAACTTTCATATTCATAAAAATCAGTTATTTTTTTATTATTTTTTCTTCCTGATAATTCATCTTTAATGTACTCCAACAAGTCGTTCTTTTCTATATTATCGATATTTATTTGATAATCTGATTTTTGGTATCTTAAAAAGAACCCATACTTTCTTATTGGATTTTTTTCTTTAGGACTTCCCGATAAAGTAGATGCTATTTCATTTAATGGTTGTATGTTGTTTAAATAAAATTCTTTAAATGTATTTATGTTTGTTATTAAAGTGTTGTAATCAGTATTGTATTTCTTTTTATTCTTTTTCAAAAAATAAAAAAGGTTTGATAAACTTATTCCGCTTGATGAATTTTGTTCTTCTGTTGTAGATTGGGTTGTTGCTTCGTTTGCTTGATTTCCTTTTGTTTGATTTGTTATTTCTTGTTTGTATTTAGCTGCCATTTTTTGCATTTCTGTTATAGCGTTTATTACATTTTGTGCGCTATCGGTGTTTGTTTCTATTTTTGGTTTATATATTCTTTGTTTTGCTAAAACTAAATTAACTCCTTCTTCTCCATCTTCCATTCTGTACATAACAACAATATCATTAGTGTTTTTATTTATAAACGATGTTCCTGTATCTTGATTTAGCAAAAACTCTTCTTCTGTTTGCACTTCTAATTTTTCTCTTTCTATGCCATAATATGCAGCTACATTATCTAACATTTCTTCCATAAAATCTTTAATTTTCATGCTTTTGTTTTCTTGTTTTGTTGAGTCGTTGTCATCCTTTAAAGCATATCGTAATCCGCTATAATACATAGATAAAGAAGAATAATCTTCATTTTCTATAATTTGTTGTATTTTTTCAGCGTCTTTATTTTTATCAGATACAGTTCCAATAAGTTGTTTTTCGTTTGTTGAATTTGAAACAAAATATAACTCTCTTTCTTCTATTTCCTTATTGTTATACAGTAATTTATGTTTAGATTTTTGAGTAGATAATTCAAGTTTTCCTTCATTTTCTTTTAGCTGTTTTATTATATTATAAAAATCAAACACGTTAATTTTAGAAACATCTTTTTCATGGTTATCTTCTAATGCTATATTGCATTTTATAGAATTTTGAAAGTCTAATGGGTCATCGTCTGTAAATAATGTTTGAGTAGAATTTTCAAAGGTTTCTACTCCATTTCTTAAAATTTTTCTTTGGAACAGACTAATGCGTTGGTCTAATTTTCCTACTTCTACAACAATTGCGTCATCAGATAATACTTCTTTTTCTGCTTGTGCTTCTTTTTCTTTCTTTGTTTCTGTGTTTCCGAAGAATACTATTTTAGATTGAATGTTTTTTGAATGTACGCTACTGCTAATTTTCCCTTGCAATAGAGAAACATACGCTGCAATTTGGTAAGTGGCTTTATCTTGTAAAGTATAACCTTTTACTTTTGCTGTTTTTGAATGCTGTAATTGTTTGTCTTTTGATTTATTTAAATAGGTTTTTAATTCATAAATTGTGTATTTGTTTCCTGGTTTTAAAATCAAAATATCAGGAGTTCCCGCAAGCCTTGCACTTTTATTGTTTTCATAAACTACATTGTTTAATATTTTATGATTAAACTTTAAAACATCTTGCCATTCTTTTTGTTTGCCTTGATTTTTCCATTGTTCTATTACAGAATTAGTTTCATTAAATAAAGTTGCTGCAAAAGAGTTGTATTGCTTGTTTAATGTGTTAAGTGTTTCTTTTAATTCTTGCTTGTAAGTTTCAAGCATAGATATTTTGTCATCCAATAATTCTTCAGGCGATTTTTTATTTGTATCTATTTTATCTGTTGTTTCTATCTGTATCTTATTTTTATTATTTTCTATTATTTTTTCTTTTTCTTCTTGTGTTTTTTCTATAACTTCTTGTATAGCTTTTTCTATATTTGCTAATTTTTCACGATTAGTTTTTGCGTTGCTGTACTCTTTAGTGCTTTGTATTTCTTTTACAAAATCATATCCTTTTCTAAATTTAGAAATATTGTGATAAGAGTATAGTATTGCATTTAATTCGTCTTCTGTTAATTGTTCGTCTTCTATTAAATTGTATATATAACTATCAGCGGTAACTTCATTTCCGCTATCCGCTGCGTTTTTTTGATTATCAAAAAGATTTTTAATTTTCTTTTGTATTGCTCTTTCTGTTAATCTTCCTATGGTTGCTCTTTGTGTATAATAGTCATAATTTTTTAATGGAAGCGATAAAAATTCTTTTATTGCAATAGTCCCAAGTTCCTCTATTCTTTGTAGTGTTTCTTTTAATTCAGTTGCGCTTGCTTGTCCTTGTTTTATATTTATTTTTTCTACTATAGATTTTATTTCTTTATTTAATCTCTCTGCAATACTATCAGTATTATTAATTTTAGTGTCATATACATTGTCTATATTAAAATTTCTTTTTTGTAATAACGCATCAAAGTATTCTTTGCGTGCGGCTTCAGAAAAAATATGTATTAAATCATGTTTTTGTTTTCCAGTTTCATTTGAGTTAGTAAAATCTTGTTTTAATTTTTGTAATAAAGCCTTTATTGCATTTAATGTGTGTGTTTTTATTTTTTCTTCTGTTTGATTTTTTTCATATTCTTTCTTTAAAATATTATCAATTATATCACGAAACCCGTCGTTCCTTCTTATTTTGTCTATATTGTTTATTACTCTTTGTAAATAAACAACAGGGCTGTCGTGATTAAAATGAAAATACCTTTCTATAACATCTGTATATCTTTGGTAGCTTATTCCTTTATAGCTATAATATCTGTTATCAGAAATATTTGTAAGCTCTTTATCATTTTCTTCTACTATAATTGGCGAAAACATACTCTGATATGTTTCCAAAGTTTTTTTCAATTGTTCTATATTTGATTGCGTTTCTTCATCTATAATTTCTTGTTTTGTTTGGTTTATAAGATTTTGTACTTTTTCTTCTATTGCTTTTATATCTTCTTCTACTATTTGAGCTTGTTCTCCATTTGTTATCGCCTCGTTTATTTTGTTATCTATTTCTGACAAAACGTCTGTTAAAGCCTCTACTGCTTGTAAAGTTTCTTGTTGTAAAGGTTCTTGGGTTTCGCTTGTTAAAACCTCTGCTTCTTGTAAATCTTCTTGGGTTTCGCTTTTGTCAACCAAAACATTTTGAACAGGATTTGATAAGTATTTCTGTAATGTGGCGTTTATATTGTCTAATGATTGTTTTATTTCACTTAATAATCCTGCTGTTTGTTTAACTAATGGTTCTATTATTTCTTCTGTTAATTTTCCTAATACTTTTTCACTTACATCTATAACGGGTTGT
>CALLMJ010000131.1 GCA_938006875.1 uncultured Bacteroidia bacterium | reverse complement strand
AAAATTTCTAACTCCTTGTATAGAAATATTTTCAAAAGAAGCATAAACGTCTTCTCCTGGAAATTCTACAACAATGTTCCATTGGATTTCTTGATCTACTCCATCTTCAAAAAAACCCACCATATAACAATCTTCAATGGGGTAATTTCTTCTCCCTATTTCAAAAATTTGTTCCATCATATATAAAGCAAAATTATAGAAACTTTGCAACAGTAAAAAAATTTTCAAAAAATTCATTCCTTTAAAAATTCATTTTTTTAAAAATTTAAAATCAATTTTTAACAATTTCTATTGACATAAAAATCAATATTTCATATATTTGCAAAAAATAAAATTTTTTAAAATGAAAAAGTCCAATGACTTAAAATTGTTTTCTGAAGTAATGGGTCTTGCACCTTATAAACAAAGTTTTCAACAAGCATTAGTTACCTTATTTGGTGAAAAAGATATACCCCGATCGAAATTTGGATTTTCTAGTTTAAAACAATTATACCCTAAAATTGGTACTAAACTTTGGCGAGGTAAACCTTATTTGGATAAAACAGTGATTATCACCAATTTGTTTAACCATACTCAAACCCCAATCGAAAAGGGCTGGTCAGTAGAAAAAACACAAACTTTAGATTTTAGAGGAAAAAAATTAACTTATAATAGCCATAATGGAACCGATTTTTCTGTTCCCATAGGAAGTACCGTTTGTACAGCCGCCCCAGGAGAAGTAGTCAGTATTCGTTCTGAATTTAACAGAGGAGGTAAAAAAATTTTTATCGATCATGGTAATGGATTAATGACTACCTACGCTCATTTAGCTAGAACCTTAGTAAAAGTAGGAGATACTGTAAAAAGAGGGCAACCTATTGCATTGTCTGGATATAGCGGAATTGATGGAATGATTACTTTTCCTTTTGGAGTGCCTCACGTCCATTTTAACGTTTGGTTGAATTGTGAACCCGTAGACCCTTTCCCTTACAATGGTTTGAATTCTTTATGGTTATCAGGTGAAATGCCTAAACCTTATGACCCTCAAAATTATAATCATCATTGGAAACCTTCTGAATATGAACAAAATAAATTAGAAAGAGTCATTCAATCTTGCAAAACTGAAAAAGTAAGAAATCATTTATCCAATATTTCTGAATTAAAACTCAAAGCTGCTGAAACCATTATAGAAATGTGTTATTATCCTACCCGTTTTAACTACAAAGAAAATATTTACACCCACGCCTTCGATAGGAAACCCTTTTTAGATTTACCCTTTTTAAAAGAAGAATTTGATAAGGTTGTCTTTTTAGACGAATTATCTAGTGTATAAATTTTATTTGGGAGTGTCCCTTGCTTCCCTCACGCTTAAAGCTCAATAATTGTCTAAAAATTTAATTTTTTTGAAAAAAGTTTAATTTCTTGATAAAATGATTATTTTTGCATAAAATTTTGTTGATTATGGCAAAAAAACTTAAATATCTTTGGGTAATTTTAATTCCTTACTGTGCTTATGTTTCTTTTAATTCAACAGGAATAAAAAGCTTTCTCTTGTTGTTTTTTGCATTTGGACTAATTCCTCTCCTTGAACTTTTTTTCAAACCCGATAAAAAAAATTTATCAAAACTGGAAGAAGAACTCATCAAAGATGATTTTTATTATGATATTTTAGTTTATTTAGTGGTACCTATTCAATTTGTGTTATTGTATCTATTTTTGATAAGACTTCAAACTCCCAATTTAACATGGATAGAAATCTCAGGATATATTTGTACTATGGGAGTTTTAAATGGAGTTTTTGGAATTAATGTTGCTCATGAATTAGGTCATAGAGTTAAACCTTATGAAAGAATTTTTGCTAAACTTTTGCTTTTATCTACTCTTTACATGCACTTTTATATTGAACATAATCGTGGACATCACAAGAATGTGTCTACTCCTAATGACCCTGCTTCTTCCCGAAGAAATGAATCAGTTTATGCTTTTTGGTTAAGATCCATAATGAATTCTTATTTTTCTGCATGGAAAATTGAAATTCAAAGACTAAAAAATAAAAACTTATCTTTTTGGTCTTTTCAAAATGAAATGTTACGTTTTCAAATTTTTCAAATAGTATTTGTTTTAATAATTTATTTTTTGACTAATGGATTTGTAACCTTATGCTTCTTCATTGCATCAATTTTTGGATGGTTACTCTTAGAAACTGTAAATTATATAGAGCATTATGGACTTGCAAGAAAAGAAATCAAACCCAATATTTACGAACGAGTGATGCCTCATCATTCTTGGAATTCAAATCATATATTAGGAAGAATCTTTTTATTTGAACTTTCAAGACATTCAGACCATCACTACAAAGCCAGCAGGAAGTATCAAATTTTGAGACATCATGAAAATGCTCCACAAATGCCAACCGGCTACCCTGGAATGATGATTCTGTCTTTAATTCCTCCTCTTTGGTTTTATTTTATGAATAAGCATATTGATAATTATTTTCATGCACACTAAAGAATAGTCTTAATCTAAAAATCCTAAAAGAAAATTTCCCAAAAAATAAAACTCCTCACCATTGACAACACCGTGATTATTGGCTACTTCGTCATTCGCATTTTCATCATTAAACGAGTATTTAGCCACTAAACCAACAACAACATAAAACTAAAGAAAAGAGTATCTTAAACTAAAAAGCTGCCTTTTAAGACAGCTTTTTAGATAAATTATGAAGTGAAAAATTAATATTTACCTAGCATTTGTAAACCTTTTGCTACTCTACCTACACCTACAATGTAAGCAGCAGTTCTCATAGAAACTTTATGTAATTGAGAAGTTGTAAAAACCTCTTCAAAAGCGGCATTAATAATAGCATCGTGACGAGCATTGATTTCTTCTTCGCTGTAGTAGTGTCCTCTACGATTTTGTACCCACTCTAAGTAAGAAACGGTTACACCACCTGCATTAGCCAAAATATCAGGAATAGCAATAATTCCTTTACTATCAATGATGGGGTCTGCTTCAGCTGCAACAGGGCCATTAGCACCTTCAACAATTAATTTGGCTTTAATATCATTTGCATTTTTTGCTGTAATAACATTTTCTAAAGCTGCGGGAACTAAAATATCTACATCTAATGCTAAAAGCTGTTCATTAGTAATTTTTTCACCACCATCAAAACCTTTTAATCCTTCTCTACCATTACTATCACGGTATTTGATAGCATCAGAAATTAAAAATCCTTTTGGATTATAATAAGCACCAGAAATATCGGAAATTGCTACTACTTTAATACCTTGTTGAGAGAGTAATTTAGCTGCAATAGAACCCACATTACCAAAACCTTGAACAGCAGCAGTACAATCTTGTGGTTTTTTTCCAATTTTTTTCAAAGCAGCAAGGGTATTAACCATTACACCACGTCCCGTAGCTTCAACTCTCCCCTTCGAACCTCCTAATTCGATGGGTTTTCCTGTAACAACACCTGGGTAGAATTTACCGCCATGAAGTTGCGAAAATTCAGATACAATCCATGCCATTTCTCTTCCGCTGGTATTAACGTCTGGTGCTGGTATATCTAAATCCACACCAAAAACATCTACCATAGCGCGGGTATATTTTCTGGTAAGTCTTTCTAATTCTCCTACACTCATTTCTTTTGGGTTACATTGAATACCCCCTTTACCACCACCATAAGGTAAATTTACAACTGCACATTTCCATGTCATCCAAGCGGCTAATGCTTTTACTTCATCTAAATCTACAGCCATATCATAACGAATACCTCCTTTAGAAGGTCCTAAAACAGTAGAGTGAATCACTCTGTACGCAGGAAAAACCTTTGTAGTTCCATTGTCCATTTCTACGGGTAAATTTACCCAAACAATTTTTGAAGGTTGAGACAGTATGTCTCTTTCTCTCTGACCTAAATTCAAAATGTCAGCTGCAGAATAAAATCTAGCTAACATGGATTCATAAGGATTGATGTGCTGTTTTTCTTCCATTTCTTTTTTATTTTTTGCCATTTTAATTTGCGATTAAGTTTTTGGGTGCAAATATAGCTTTCTTTTTTTTATTCACAAAAATTCCTTTCATTTTACCTGCCATCACTATTTTTTTGCCTTTAAAACCTTTTGATTTCTTTTTTTGTTGTGCTCTTTATTAAATTTGTAAAGTGAAAAATATTTTTCATTTTTTCTTTGAAGCTTTAAAATTATCTTGGAAAGCAATTTTATCTCATCGTTTAAGAACTCTTCTTACGATGTTAGGTATTTCTATTGGTATTTTTTCTATTACGATGATTTTTACACTCGTAAATACTCTTCAGTATAGTGTAACCTTAAACTTGAGCAGCTTAGGAAGCACAATTTTATATGTTCATAATTGGCCATGGAAAGACAATTCAGAAGATTGGTTTAAATATTTTAATCGTCCAAAAGTAAGCCTTGCTGATTATGAAAAATTAAAAAATGAATTAAAATATGCTTCTGCCATCAATTTTTCTTATATAAAAAATGGAAGCACTGTGAAATATCAAAAAAAGACTGCTGAAGGCACTCAAATTGTTGGGTGTACACGTGATTTTGTTTTTGTCAATAATTTTGAAATAGAAAAGGGCAGATTTTTATCTGAATTTGAAATTTCTGGAGGTAGAAAATCTTGTGTATTAGGAAATCAAGTAGCTAAAAATTTTTTCGGCCCTTATGCTAATCCAATTGGCGAAGAAATTATGATAAAAGGAAAAAAATTTAAGATAGTTGGGGTTATTGCTCCTCAAGGGAATATGAATATTTTTGGACCTAGTATTGATTTTCAAGTAATTATACCTTATTCTACTTTTGCTAATACTTTTGATGTAACCAAACGAAGTGTAGATAGATTAATAACCGTTAAAGCTGAAAGCCCCGAAAAAGTATATGAAGTAGAAAATCAAATTATAGGATTAATTCGTGCAAAAAGAGGTTTAAAACCTACTCAAGAAGATAATTTTTCTATTAATAAACAAGAAGCTCTCATGAAACAATTTAACCAAATTTTTGGTGCTTTAAATATTGGCGGAACGGTTATTTCTTTGTTCTCGCTTTTAGTGGGTGGTTTTGGTATTGCTAATATTATGTTTGTTTCTGTTAAAGAAAGAACCGTTGAAATTGGTATTCAAAAGTCTTTGGGGAGTACTCAATGGTTTATTTTGCAACAATTTTTATTAGAATCCATAATTCTTTGTGTGATAGGCGGTTTGATGGGTATTTTTTTCTTACTCTTTATTAGTGGATTACTTCAATGGCTGATTGATATGGCTGAATTAAAATTGGTTATGACCATTAAGTTGCAAGATATACTCTTAGGAATTGGATTGAGTGTAATGATTGGAATTATTTCAGGATTTTTACCCGCTTACACTGCCTCCAAATTAGACCCTGTTGAAGCTATGCGTTCTTAAATTCTTTTTCCAAAAATCATTATGGATACTAAACATGAAGTAAAACAAGTTTTGACCATTCTAAAACAACACATTCCCAATCCTCAAACAGAATTAAACTACCAAACTCCTTTTCAATTGATGATTGCAGTGATTTTATCTGCACAGTGTACAGATAAAAGAGTGAACATGGTTACTCCTAATCTTTTTGAAAAATTCCCTGATGCTCAATCCTTATCCAAAGCAACTTTTGAAGAAGTTTTTTCTATAATTAAATCTATCTCTTATCCTAATAATAAATCTAAACATATCATAGAAGCAGCAAAAATATTAATGGAAAAATACGAAGGAAAAATTCCCAATACATTAGAAGAACTCACTAAAATTCCGGGAGTAGGAAGAAAAACTGCGAATGTTTTACTCTCTGTACTTTATAAAAAACCTGCCATGGCTGTGGATACCCATGTTCAAAGAGTTGTGAATAGGTTAGGTTGGGTAAATACAAAAAATCCTTTACAAACCGAAAAAGCTCTTTTAGAACTTATTCAACCTGATGATATTCCTGATGCTCATCATTTAATCATTCTTCACGGTCGTTATACTTGCAAAGCAAAAAATCCTGATTGTATGAACTGCCCTATCTCAATTTATTGTGATGAGTTTCATAATAAGAACCCCCAATTTTCTTCAAATTAAGATACCAAACGAATACAGTAGCCCTAAAAATCAAAATTTTCTTGCGATAGAATGAATTTAACTTTCAGAAAAATTATCCCTTTAACTTAAATAACGCAAAAAATATTGAAATTTTATTGTAGGTTTTTTATAGTTATTTTGCTTAATTTATTTTGATTTTTTTCAATTTTACCTTTTTTATCCTGTAATAAAAACTGAAATTTTTTCATAGCAAATATTGTTGGCATCTAATTTATGTATATATTTGCGTCATTTTTTCAAAAAAAATGAAAACTATTTTTTTATTTATTTTTATTTTATTTAATTTTTGTTTAGGTTTAATGGGGCAGGGAGATGTTTCTCGTAGAAAGAAACATAAATTAAAATAAGAACTCCCTAAAAATCAGAAAGTTACTCTTAATCAGAAGCAGATTTCTGACTTGGTGGGTGTAATTATCGATGAAGTTACGGGTGAGCCATTAATAGGAGTAACGGTATTGCTTACGCAAGGAGATTTTCAGAAAGGTGTAATGACGGATTTAACAGGTAAGTTTGTTATCAATGATTTACAACCTGGTACTTATCAATTAAAGTTCAGTTATGTATCATACGAGGTTAAG
>CALLMJ010000130.1 GCA_938006875.1 uncultured Bacteroidia bacterium | reverse complement strand
TAATTTTTTGGACAAAGCAAGAGAACTTTATTCCCCGCTTAAAAAACAGTTATCAAAAGAGAATCTCAATATTTCACCTTATTATGCAATTATAATGTTTGACGGTGATAGTATGGGTAAATGGCTTTCGGGAGCTAATCTGCAATCTGATGCAAATTTAATGCAATTTCATAAAGTATTAACTAAATCACTTGGTAACTTTGCTGAAGAAACTCATAATATTGTAATTCCACAAAAAGGTAAAATTGTTTATGCTGGCGGTGAGGATTTTCTTGCTTTTGTTAATTTAAACTATCTGTTTGATGTATTAAAGGAGTTGAGATTAAAATTTGATTTATTAGTTAATCAGGGAATTGCAGGTTTCAAGACTGAATATAAAAATCTAAGTTTTTCTGCAGGTATCGTTATAGCTCATTATAAAATGCCATTATCTGAGGTTTTAAACTGGGCACGTAAGCTTGAAAAAGAAGCTAAAAATATTGACGATGATAAAAATGCTTTTGCAATTGCCGTAATGAAACATTCTGGTGAAATTAATCAAACAATTCAAAAGTGGGGCAAAAAAGGTACAGAAAATCTTGATGTTTTGGCTGAGTTGACCAAAGACTTAGCAGATGATGTTTATTCAAAATCTTTCATTGATAAATTATCAACTGAGTTTATGGGAATAAGCATTAGGACAGAGATATTAAAGGCTGAGTTACAAAGACTTTTAACCCGTTCTTCAAAAATTGAAAAAAAACAAACTGAAACGAATGAAGAATACAAGACTAGAAAGAACCAAAAAATTGTAAAAACGGTTGATGGAATTATTTCATTATATGAAAAATTAGATGCTGAAAATCTTTTCTCTGCATTATTTATTTCAGAATTTATTAGCAGACACCTCAATGGAGGCAGAAATGAAAATTAAAATTGATGCAATTGATACACTTTTTTTTAAAGATGGAAAACCATTTTCAATGGGTGAAGAAACCTGGGCTGATGGAATTTTTCCACCGCCGCCATCAGTTATTTATGGTGCATTAAGGACAACTTTTTTTAGTGAAAATCCAAGTGAGTTATCAAAAGCAAATACAGATGATGATCCAACTCAGTATTTAGTGATTAAAGAAATTTCTTATATGTATGGAGGAACTGAATTTGTACCTATTCCTTTGGACTATGCCAAAAAGAAAAATGAAAAAGAAAATATTGCTTATAGATTAAAACCAGATACAAAGATTAACTTAAGCAGTTCATTATTCAATAATAATTTTTTGAGATTAAGTCCATCAGAAAATATTGAAGAAATCGAATCAGTCAATGAAGCTATTATTTCATTTTCTTCATTAAAACGTTATCTAAAAGGAGAGGAATCCAAAGTCAGTTACATTAAATTGTCTGAATTGGTTATTTCAGAACCAAAAATAGGAATTGGGAGAGATGACGCATTACATACTACCGATGAAGGCAAACTTTACAGAGTTGGATTGAAAAGACTTTACGAAAAAAAAGAATTTGGTAAAAAAATAAATTCGTTGTCATTATTAGTTGAATTTGATGGTTTAGACTTGCCAGACAATGGGCTTTTCAAACTTGGTGCAGAAGGAAAAGCAGCTAAATATTCTTCAATACAAGATGAGGTTCAAGTATTTACTGATGATGAGCTTGATAAAATCAATGATAAGAGTTTTATTATTTATTTATTAACACCTGCATTATTTAAAAATGGATGGTATCCGGATTTTATGAATAATGAATTAACAAAGAATCTTGGATTAGAATTAATTACTGCTTCAATTGGAAAACCAATTTGTCTTGGAGGATTTGATATGGTAAAGAAAATACCTAAAACAATGAGAAAAGCAGTCCCTGGTGGTTCTGTGTTTTTTGTAAAATCAAATCAAGTTAGTTTCAAAGAGGTTTACAAATCTCTTAATAATAAATCTATATCTGAATATAACCGAAATGAAGGACTTGGGTTATGTTTTATAGGGAGGTAATATGATAGAGGTTATTGTAACTGTTGGTACGAGTCTGTTTACAAATTATTTAAAGAAAGACAACTCAATAAGAACTCAATATGAAACCCTCATTGAACAACCATATTCTAAGTGGAAGGAGTATTCAGCTGAGATTAACAAAATTAAAAGTGATTTAAATAAAGTATTAAAAAATTCTGATTTAAGTGCTGAGATTAAGACTTTAGTAAAGCTTAAAGATGACTTAAATCAAAATCTGCAAGTATATTTATTCTGTACAGACACTATACTATCAAAACTTGCAGCCGATATTATTAAAGAAAAATATTATGATGTATTCGAATTTAAAGAAACAAAAATCATTGAAGGACTGCAAACATCAGATTTTCACAAATACGATTCAACCGGATATTTAAGACTTATCGGAAGTTTCAAGCAAATTGTATTAAAGAATATTCAGGAAAACAAATCGGTCTATTTAGCTATTTCAGGTGGGTATAAAGCTATTATTCCGCCCTTAACAATTTTGGCCCAAATTTATAATTCTCAATTAGTATATGTTTACGAAGAAAGTAATGATTTAATTTATTTACCATCTTTACCTGTACATTTTGATTGGAGTTTAGCTGAACAATTCTACCCTTATTTACAAGATATTGCTAAAGGAAAAAAAGTCAATGATAATGGGGTAATTGAAGAAATGAAAGAACTACGTGTAATAAGAAATAGTAAC
>CALLMJ010000129.1 GCA_938006875.1 uncultured Bacteroidia bacterium | reverse complement strand
TAGCCTTTAACTCGCATCTGTACAGTCTCAATTCCACTATGGTTCGATTAAAACGATTCAGGCGAAACGCTTGAATTCAATATAAAAAAAGTCTCAATTCCACTATGGTTCGATTAAAACGTGCAATTTTTAGAAAATTGTGTTCATATTTTTTTAGTCTCAATTCCACTATGGTTCGATTAAAACCCACCCTTTTGAGAGTAAAAATATGCGTTGATCTATTAAAATCAAATATTTTTAAAAAAAATTTTAAAATTTTTTTCTGGAACCTATTTTTCTTTAAAAACCCCGGGAGGTTCAAGTTTAGATTTTGAAGCAAAATCGCAACTTTTGATGTTTTTGGGTGTGATTGTTCACTTTTTTGGACATAGGTTTCAGAATTTGGGTTCGATTTTAGCTTAAAAACGCAACTTTAAAATTTGAATTTTGGGGGGGGATTTTGCAGTTGTAAAAATTTTTTACAGTTAATTTTACTGATTATCTTTTAAAGATTTTTGAAAAATTATGCCTAAGTCACTTTTTACGCGAGCTGCCTGCCGGCAAATAAGGAGTGAAGACTTTATTATCAAATTACTTTGAAGATATTTCGATTGGCTCAGTATGTCAGTTAATCATTATTCATAGATCTCTTTTTCTAATTTCTGCTGTTTTCAATTTTTCTTATGGACTGGTTTTTCAGGAACTCCCTTAACTTGTTGAATTTATGTTCAAATATTTTGTTTCCACATTTAGAATATTCTTCGGCAACCTGCTCTGCTTTTCGTTTATCTCCTATCAGTGTATAGGTAATAGCAAGAGTAAATGCGGCATATTCCGGAAACCTACCAGGTTTGTTTAGGTTTGTTTTTGTGTATAGTGGTTCCAGTATTTTAATAGAAGCATCATATTTACCTTCAATTAAATTAAGTGTAGCTACTTTTTCAAGTATGAATATTTTGTTTTGGTTTTTCTGTTCTTTGGGGAAATTTAATTCCAGTGCTTTGTGGTAAAATTCTTTTGCAGTGTTAAGATGCTTAATCTTTTCGGTTAGTGCGTATAAATATGTTTCAACAACTGCTTTTGTGTATGCCTTATAAACTGCTGAAATAAAATTATCGCATTCAACAAGGTCAATTAAAAATTTTTCCTCTTTCTTTTTAGTGTAATCGGCCTGAATACATTTATCTATGTATGAGTTTGCAATGTTCAGTAAGGAGATTTTATGGTTTAATTGTTCTGGTTCATTTATCACTATGGGTTTATAGCCGTAAAGCAGATTAAATAGATTAAAACCTGCCTGACTGCAGTCAGAATTAATTTTAGCTAGTTTGAGTCGTTTTTGTGCCAGATGGTATAGAGCTTTAATATAGTATTTTTTGTAATGCTTATTTGGATCAGCTTTGGAGGCAGATTCTGAATGCAAATATTTTTGCTCATATACTTTAACAAGTTTTACAAATTCTTCAGTTCCTCTGCTTATCATTTCGATAGAGTTATTATATTTTTCTTTAAGATTTTTTGGATCATAGGATGATTGGTTAAAATCAGATTTGTAAAGATTATATGAAGGTAAAATTTCTGAGAGCAAAATTGCTTTTCTGTAAATATCTGCAATCCTTGTGCTGTCGAGAATAATTGCTTTATCAAAATATTCAAGTGCTTTTTCTGCATCACGAACTATATTGCCATCTCTTCGGCCATTGGGAGTATTGAGTTCATTTACAGATTGGTAATAGGTGTATGCCAGATTTGAGTGATAAGCTGCATTATCAGGAAAAAGTTCAATGCATCTTTGACGAAGTTTTATCGTCAGTTCCCGAAAGAATTTTTTCTGTTTTAGAAATTCTTTTCTTTTTTCTTTATCAGGAAATTTTCTTTTTAAATTTTCTGTACATTCAGAAAGTTTTGCAGTTGCAAAAGAAAATTTGTTCAAAACTTCGGCATTGTTCCATAAGACTGATTTTTCTATTGGCTGATATTTTTCAAGCAATTTGTAAATCTCCGACCAGTTATTTTTTTCCTGAAGTGTACTCAGGTCATAAAACAATTCACCGGCATTTAAGATTGAATTAAATCTTTCCTCATCAACTGCACAGCAGAATGGTAATTCCAGAACAGATTTTTTATTAAAGTATTGCTTGAGTGCATTTCTGATTCTGTACGACTTACTATCTATTTCTTCGATGACTTTGTAGTGAAGTTTAAGATAAACTCTGGTGATATGAGTTTGGGTTATTTTGAGCTTCAGCGGAGCTTTTTCTTTATTATTGGTTTTATTAAAAAACAAAATTGCTTCTTTTATTGAAATTACATCAGTGGTATTTAATGGAATATAATCCCGTATTGCAGGAAAATAATTTTCTCCCCAGAAGAATGAACCTTCATCTCTTATAGAATCGAAAGATGTTGAGATTATGAATATCATTTTGAAAGCCCCCGTTTATGTTAAGGTTTATGTTTAAGTTTATGTTAAAGTTTAAGTTTAAGTTAAAGTTTAAGAATATATCAGAAGAATTGTGTTATTTCATTTTTTTCAACGCCAAGAATTTTTTTACCAATGTGTTTTTGTTCTTCAGCATAATAAAAAATAATTGAGTCTTTTTCTTTGTTGATTATTTCAAGTAATTCATCCTTAAGTGCTTGAAATTGTTTTGCAGTTAATTCCCCTTCGAATGCAGAGTTCTGCACCCAGTTCATATACTTGCGAAAAGTTTTTAAAACTTTAGGCAATCTCTTTTGGTTCGTTATGTCGTAAACTGCTATGTAAAACACCTGACTAATTGGCTCTGTATGGATCATATGATTTTAATTTACCGGTTAAGTAATTGATTAAGTTGAAACATTCCATTCTGATAAGTGACCTTAGTGAAATTCTTCTGTTAATTCTTTTGTGATGAATGATAGAGCTTAATTTGTTTTCGAATTCTTCAACAAATTTTTTTCTTGCTTCATCTTTTAATCGTAATCCTTTATCTGTTTGTTTGAAGTCTTCAGGTTTAATGATGTTTAGATTTATTGCTCTGAATATTACCTTATCAACAATTACAGGTTTGAATATTTCGGAGATATCGTAAACCAAAGGGTGTTTGTTATCACCTGTTTCGTGTATGAATCCGATGAAAGGATTTAATCTTGTTCTGTAGATTTCAGAAAGACATACAGCATAAAGCAAAGAGTTGCCAAACGAAATTAGGGAATTAATCATTCCAACCGGAGGGTTTTTTATTCTCTTTTCAAAATCAGTTTCCTGCCTGAATATATTCTGCCATGAACCATAATAAATGTTTCTTGCAGTACCTTCAAATCCCATCAGCTCCTGAATCGAATCCGTGAATCTTGCCTGCTCAAGTATTGATGAAATTGTGTTGATTGGTTCATCAAGGTCAATTCCTGAGTATGTGTAAGCTTTTAGATTAGAGAGTATGTTCTTAAGTGCTGCATCAATAATTGCTTTAGCGATGTAAAGTCTTTTTTGAGAGTTTATATAAGCTCCGTATTGCAGAATCTGAATTTCACCTGAACCATTGCCCGAAGCCGGAAGAAAGCTTCCTACATAGTTACCGTAATAGTTAAATATGTGAACGGGTATTTCGTAGTAACTCATACATTTGAAAAATTGGGTGTTGAATCTGACCTCTCCGAATGTATAAATAGCTTCGACCGATTCGGCAGGTATATGTCTTTGATTCCCGTTCCCTTCCACTTTTTGAGCTGGCAGAATTACTCCTTCAGTTTCGCTCTCGTAAAAATCAGCTTCGTGAATGGCATCGGTCTGAGGAATTGTGTCCAGTAATATAGAATCATCCTTCCTGCTGAGTATTGTGTTTGAGAAAATGTATATGTTGTTTTTCATTTTTAATCCCCAATTAGTCTTAGTTATTTATATGGTCTGAAGCTGGAAGCTTCTGTTACATTCCGGAAGCTTCTGCTACTTTTTAAAATAAATTACCTGGTGATTCGGGATCACACACCGGGCAAAAGCCCTT
Source organism: uncultured Bacteroidia bacterium (assembly GCA_938006875.1). Lineage (GTDB taxonomy): Bacteria > Bacteroidota > Bacteroidia > J057 > CALLMJ01 > CALLMJ01. The sequence continues at coordinate 668 of CALLMJ010000129.1, read as the reverse complement.
TTTGTATTTTTCAATGAATGCTTCATCAATAAGATCTTCAATATCTACATCAATTATTTTTCCGCATATAACACAATATGTTAAAGTTGTTAACTGATGTGATAATTTTTCCAGACATTCAGGACAGATTGCTCCCGGCGTATAAACTTTATTGCCACATTTAACTACATCACATTTATAGAAATAAACTTTTTTCATTTTTTGTGGTTTCATTTACTCCCCTGTTTTAATTGATTTATTCTATAATAATTTTTAATTGTAATTATTTAAAGGGTGCAGAACAAAATCCAGCAGAGGAATTAAATTAATTTAAATAATAAGAAATCGGAGACAGACAGAGCATCTTTCCGAAAGTTGTTGTGAAGGCGGAATAAACTTAAATACAACCGGAAAGTGCTGCTGTCTCCCGGCGGGCTTCCTGATAACCTCCCCCAGCAGTTAACAGGAATATTTGTCTGGTACAAAATTAAATAGTTGAAAAAGGTAAATAAAGAAAAGAAACATTTCGGAAAGGTTATGAATAATAGATAGCTTAGAATTCGTAAAATTTATTTAATGAAACTTCTGAAAAATTAGAATATTTATTAGAGAATTCAATTAATAGATTTTTTCTAGAAAAATAAGTGTGAATTTTCACTTTAACTTTATTTGTTTTTTTAGTTCTTTGA
>CALLMJ010000128.1 GCA_938006875.1 uncultured Bacteroidia bacterium | reverse complement strand
ATGGTTAACGTAAGACAATCAATTAGTTCCATTGCTTCTGCTTCTTTTGACCAAACTTTTACAGTATATCCTAATCCAACAAACAATTACTTAAATATTCAATTCTCTCAAAATGAGAAGGGTATAGTTTCTATATTAGATATTACAGGTAAAGAAATGATTTCTCAGAACATAAACGGAAATCAAATTTCTTTCCAAGTTGAAAACTTAACCAATGGAGTTTACTTTGTAAAACTACACACTTCACAAGGTACTTCTGTTGCGAAATTTATTAAGAATTAATTTTCAAACAAAGATAAAACACAAAAGGGACTGAAAAATCAGTCCTTTTTTATATTTTTTATATGGTTAATATTGTTACCATGAAATGCTTGGTATCCATAAAATTTTCAATTAAAGTCTAAACATAAGGGTTATGATGCTATATGAAATGAAGTGATTTCTTATCACCAAAAATTCAGAAAGCACAAATAAAAATATTTTTACTCAACGAAAAATGGCTATTTACTTAGATAAATTATGAACAAACACAAAGGGAATAACCACCCAACATGCAACTTTTTTTCCATCTGCTTCAGCGGGAATAAATTTTAAACGATTTAGTTTATTAATTACTGATTTGCTCAATTTTAAATGAGGACTTTGTAAAATTTCATGTTGTTGTACTTTTCCTTCATTATTCACTAATACTTTAGCAATAACTTTACCTTCAATTTTTTGTTTTTTGAGTTTAGAGGGATACTTAATTTTTTTGACAATAATATCCATATTCACAGGAAAAGCCTCTCTATCAATTTTTATAAGATTTTTTTCTTGTGCATTAAGGCAGTAAGTACCTAAAAGGATACCTATTTTTATAAGTAAAAACCTCATGAAACAAAACTTTTTAAAATTTCGTAAATTTCTTTTTGTGTACTCAACGACTTATCTTTTGCATACCATAATTGAACTTTATCAGCAAAATCTTTATAAGTTTGACCTTGAGATTTCCATTCTTGAATTTGCTGTGTTAATGGAGTAGGTCTTGGACCCCATGTTGCTAATTTTTCTAAATTCTCACTTAAAAAAATTAATTTAGGAATAGAACGAGAACCATTGGTTAAATTATCATCCATCACATCTGGATTTTCATCTCTTAATAAAAGCAAAAAAGAAATTTTCTCTGGATTCACTAAATGAATTTTTTCAAACACAGGTACTAAATTCGCTGTATCCCCGCACCAAGCTTCTGTTAAAACTATCATGTAAATTTTTTTTGAATAAGATTTTAAAAACTCATAAAACTCAGGATAGATTTCACAAGATTTATCCCAGCGATTCATTCTTTGAACATTCAAATGTGTATAATTCAGATATTCTTCAGAATGATTTAGACCAGTGGTCTTATTTTGTTTAAGCAATTCATCAATTAAATTTCTATAGCTTGAATAATTATAAGCTTTTTGGATGTGGGTTTGAGTTATAATTTTTTGTGGGTTCATTTGATTTTCAATGATTTAATAACGGTATTTCAACTTTTTAGGAGGGTAATTTACAAGGCAAATTATAAAGAAATGAACTCATAAACCCAAAAAGATTTATGAATTCATTGTAAAATATTCAAGGACTAAACTAAAACTGTAGTTTTTTGAATTCTAGCGTAAAATTCGTCTTTAAAACGAATAATGGTATTTCTAACAGGCCAAGCAGCGGCATCTGCCAAAGCACAAACTGTTCTACCTTCCATATTATCACATAAATCCAATAGAATTTGATAATCTTTTTCGGTTGCTATATTTTCAACAAATTTTCCTACTAATTTTTCTAACCAACCGGTTCCTTCTCTACAAGGCGTACATTGCCCACAAGATTCATGATGATAAAATTTGGTAACTCGGTGGAGCCATTTCACCATATCTACTGTATCGTCCATAACTAAAATACCTGTAGTGCCCATATAAGTACCAACAGTAGCTAACGAAGCGGCATTCATGGTAATACCTTCAATCATATCCGCTCTTAAAACAGGCACAGAAACACCACCAGGAACAACGGCTTTTAATTTTCTTCCGTTTCGAATTCCTCCACCCACTTTGTAAATCAAATCAGTAATTAACATTCCCGAAGGATATTCATATAATCCGGGACGATTGATATGTCCTTGTAAACCATATAGGATAGGTCCGGGGTGGTCAGGTGCACCAATGGATTTATAGGCTTCGGCTCCCATTCTCATTACTAAGGTTGCATTAGCAAGAGTATCAATATTGTTAATGGTAGTAGGTTTACCCCAAAGCCCATATTGAGCAGGAAAAGGTGGTTTTGAGCGTGGATAAGCTCTTTTTCCTTCTAAAGATTCCATTAAAGAAGTTTCTTCTCCACAAATATAAGCACCAGCACCTTTATGAACATAAATTTCCATATTAAAACCTTTGCCCATGATATTTTTCCCAATATAGCCTTTTGCATAAGCCTCATCAACAGCTCTTTGCATCATATCAATCCAATCAGCATATTCACCACGTATATAGACATAGGCAGCATCCATTTGCATGGCATAACAAGCAATCAGTACACCTTCAATAAATAAATGGGGATTATATTCAAAGATTCTTCTGTCTTTGTAAGTACCGGGTTCAGACTCATCACCATTACAAGCTAAATAACGAGGCACCCCAGGTTGCTTGGGAGGCATAAAACTCCATTTTAATCCAGCATTAAATCCTGCTCCGCCTCTACCTCTAATATTTGCTTTGGCTACTTCTTCTTGAACACGTTTGGGTGTCCATTCAGTTTGGTTATTTAAAATTTTTCTAATTTGCTCATAACCACCATTTTGCTCGTAAACTTCAATTTTATGAAGGTTAGGAATATCTGGTAAAATAAGTTTTTTATAATTTTCCCAATTTTCTAATTTCCAGTCTGCCATATTTTATATCAACTAAATAACAAAAATAAAAACTTTTTGGTTTATCAAACAAAAATTTCAGAATATTAATTTAAAATGTAAACCTCAACTCTTCTATTCCATTTTTTGAAACGAGAATTATTGTCATATAAAGGCTCTTTTTTCCCTTTCCCTTCAATCTGGATTCTTTCACTTTCAACACCTTTTTTTACTAAATAGTCAGCAACAGCTTTTGCTCTTCTTAAAGAAAGGTTATTATTATATTGGTCAGATCCATCACCGTCTGTATGACCAATAAGTTTAATTTTAATTTCAGGATTGGATTTCATGATGGTTGCTAAATTATCCAATTCATCAGTTTTTTCTAATGATAGTTCAGCGTTATTGTATTGGAAAAATTGCCAACCTAAAACTATAGATTTCATAGAATTAGACTTTTGTAATGGAATAATTTTTATGTGAGCATCATTTTTTGTATGAATTGGAACTATGAAATCTTCTGTAAATTTTAAATAATCTGGTGCTTCAACAACTATTCTATAATTTCTTCCAGAGCTAATAGAAAATTTATAATTGGCAGAAGGACCGATAATTTTTTGTTCAGCAATTAATTGGTTATTATTAGGATCGATTAATTTAATCGTTGAATTTTTGATAGGACTATCTGTAACATTATCCAAAATATTACCTGTCAGAACGATAATCCCACCTTCTGTTACAGCAGTTTGGCTATCAGAATTATTTTCTGCGAATGGGTTATTTTTTAATTTATCTTTAAGTTCATCTAACAAAGCTATTAAAGAATCACAACCAATATCTGCATATTCGTTGGGAACAATTTCTTGGTTAAGATCAACGATGTAATTATCCATTAACCCGAAACCTCCTAATCTGTTAGAAGACAAAGTAACCTTGTTGGAATCAGAATGATAGTAATAATAAATATCATCACCACCACTATTAAAAGGGAATCCTAAATTTTCTGGTTCTTCAAATTGGGTTTCAGAAATCATCTTGGCTCTAAAAATATCAAAACCTCCCATACTTTCTGGTCTTTTGGAAGAAAAATATAAATATTCCCCATCAAAATAGGGTGCATCATCATCATATTTTGAGTTAATATTTAAAAGTTTTGCACCAGTCCATGTATTTTCACCTGTTTTTTTAACGTAGTAAATATCTAAACCGCCTTTACCACCAGGTCTATCACTAGAAAAATATGCAAATTTTCCACTAGGACTAACAAAAAAAGAAGCTTCTCTATACTGAGTATTCACTTCGCCAAGAAGGGGTTTAGGGGAAGACCATTTTCCATTATGGTTTTTAGTGTAATAAATATCTCCTAATTTCTTTATAGAACGATATAAATATAATTCTGATAAAGTTTTGTTAGAGAGGATAGTGGCATCATGTCGTGAGGAAGGTAAACTTTTAGAGGCTAATTGTACTTTATGCCAAACTCCATTTGAATATTTACCAAAATAAACATCTTCAAAAATATCATCAGAATAAAACTTTTTATTATGTTTTTGTACGGGTTTACGAGGTCTTCGGGAAGTAAACATTACTTGGGTGAACTTTCCATTAAAAACCGGGGAGTAATCCGAATATTTAGAATTTACAAATGGACCCATGTTCTCAAACTTATAGGATACATCATTTTTATGAAGTTCAACAAGTTGTAAAGCAGTACTACATTGTTGAATAGCTAATTTAATTTCTGAACGTTGTTCATCGGATTCTGCTTTAGGAAGTGCTTTTTCATAGGCTTCGAGAGCCATATCAAAACGATTAGCTAAATGATAAATTTTAGCTGCATATAAGGGTAAATGAGGATGAGCTGAAGGCTTTCTTTGATAAGCTTTATCTAAATATTCTAATGCTTTGTATTCTTGGTGGGTTTCATAATAGGATTTACCTAAATAAAATAACCTTAAAGGGTCATCAGCCTTTTCATTTAAGCACTCTTCTAAAAAAGGAATTGCTTGATAATAATGCTCTCGTTTCAGATATTTAATTCCATTTTTAAAATTTTTGGATTTATCAGGATCTATATCCTCTCTTTGAGCTTTCAAAGAGGTAGATGCAATAATAAAAATTAATAATAAATAGAAGTTTTTCATTTCTAAATGTTTCATTTTTTTTAACGTTTATTTATATAAAGTTTGTAAATTCTTATTCTCAAGTTTAGTAACCAAAGACCAAGAGAAATAAATCCAATAATAGCAGGATAAAAAACAATTCTGAAGTCATTGGAAATATCTTTTTGGTTAAATACAGGGCTTCCTTCACTGCCACCAGGATGCAAACCTCCCAGCATTCTTGGAATGATTAATGTTAATGGAATTAAACTAGCTGCAGCAAAAATATTATAAATTGCTGAAAGTTTTGCTTTTTGTTCAGGATAATCAAAAGAACTTCTTAAAATAAAATAAGCAAAATAAGAAAAAACTGCAATTAATGCTAAAGTTTGTTTCGGATCCCATACCCACCAAGCAGAAAAATCATTATCAGGTAACGCTTCTCCCCATGTAACTCTACTCCAAACACTTCCCGTGATTAAACCTAAAACACCAAACATTGTACCTATCCAAGCCGCAGAACTTGCAATTAAATCGTTTTGAATAGCAAAATTTCTAAGGTACTGAATACTATAAAATACAGAAATTGCCATCATCGTATACATAGTAAACCACATAGGAACATGATAATATAAATTCCTTGAGCTTTGAGCTAATGTACCTAATTTCGGAACTTTCAATATTAAACCCGCAATAATTGAATAACTCACCAATATTACAGCTAAGACTATAATAATTTTATGAGTAGTTTGAGAAAACATGACGCAAATTTAGTAAGTTTATGAATTGAATTTTAAAAATTTTCAATATTTTTCAAATTGTACTCTTGGGTCAATTTTTTTGTATAATATATCAGAAAACAAAATACCCAAAATGGTCATAAACCCTGAAAGCGTAAAAACTGCTATCATCACTGGATAATCCCTAGCATAAATGCTTTGATACAATAAAAATCCCATTCCAGGCAAAGAAAAAATAGTTTCAATAATTATAGAACCGCCCACCATCGAAGGAAAAATATTAGCAAATAAAGTTAACATAGGGAATAATGAATTTAAAAAAGCATGTTTCCAAATGATTTTTTCTTTATTTAATCCTTTGGCTTTTGCTGTTTGTATAAAATCTAAACTAAGGGTTTCTAACATAGCGTTTTGCATTTGTTTAGATAAAAAAGCAATGGAACTGTATGACATACAAATAATTGGTAAAATCAAATGATGAACCCAATCCATTATCCTTTGAAAAATAGACCAGTTGGCAGAATTTGCGATACTTTGTACTCCTGATACTGGAAAAATTTTTAACCATGCTCCAAAAATCATAATTAGCATACTCCCAACCCAAAAAGTGGGTAATGAATATAAAATCAATGTTAAATTTGAAAGTATTTTTTCTTTTCTTGAACCAAAATTTGATGCTCCTATCACTCCAATATAAATACCCAAACCATAAATAATTAGAATGGAAATGAAATTGATGATTATTGTCCAAAAAAGTGCTTCTTTTATTTTAGTGTTGATAGGTCTTTGGTCTATATAAGAAATTCCAAAGTCTAAGGTTAATGCTTTCATCAACCATTGGTGAAATTGGTTACTAAATCCATGAAAATGAATAACAGGAATATAGTTTTTCCATAAAGTTTTTGAATTATCTAAATTTTGAATATGTTTTTTTAATAATTGAAAATCTTGAATTTCGTTAGAATTGGGAATTTCCCATTCAATTTTTGACAATACGTTTTGTATGGATTCTTTATTTTTTGCAATTAAAAACTGCTCAGTTAAAGAAAGAATAGTTGAACGTTTTTCATTTAGAGTAGTATCCGTTAAGGTAGAATATTTAAAATTTTGAATTTTTACAAGGTAATCATTTACCCAATCCCAATTTCCTGTATAAAAAGTTAGGTAAGAAGCTAAATCTCTCCACTGGGGGCGTGGAATTTTGTAAAGGGTATCAGTTTCACTCCAAGCGGAAATAGAAAAATAAAATAACGGTTTATCTAAACCCAAATCTTTTCTTTTTTGAATATACGCATTTTCATTGATAATCCGGTCTTGATCAACTTCGCCAAGTGCTAATGCTACGGGGTCTCCAGGTGCTAATTTACTCAAATAAAAGCCTAATAAAGTAACAATCCATAAAGACGGTATAAACAAAAGTAACCTCTTGAGAAGATATCTTTGCATATATCAAAACGATTTTACTTTAAACGGTTGAATTTCCAAAGGCTCTTTTTGGGTTCTAAATTTTTAGTGGACTTTGTAGAATTTGCTTTTGATTCAAATATCATTTGAGTGAATACACTCACAATTTGTTTTTCTAGTTGAGTAGTTTCTTGTTTTAAAAATTCGGGTTGAAAATATTTTTGAACAAAATGCGTATCAAATTTACCATTATTAAATTCAGAATGTTTCAAAACAAATTTACAAAAATCTAAAGTATTTTTTACGCCCACAATTTCAAATTGATCAATTGCTTGTAACATTTTTAGAATTGCGGATTTACGGTCTTCTGCATGAACAATAAGCTTGGCTAACATAGGGTCATAATAAATAGGTACTTGCATACCTTCATCAAACCCATCATCCACTCTGATGCCGGGCCCTAATGGACGGTTATAAACAATCAATTTACCTATATCGGGTAAAAAATTATTAGTAGGATCTTCTGCATAGACACGAATTTCAATGGAATGCCCTCTTATAGATAAATCTTCTTGCTTGAAAGATAAAGGTAAGCCCATAGCTACTTTAATTTGCTCTTTTACAAGGTCAATGCCTGTAATCATTTCAGTAACAGGATGTTCTACTTGTAAACGAGTATTCATTTCTAAGAAAAAAAAGTTACCCTGATCATCTAAAATAAACTCAACCGTGCCTGCGTTATAATAACCACATGCTTTACAAACATTAACAGCCGCTTCACCCATTTTTTTGCGTGTTTCTGCGGTAATACTCATAGAAGGAGCTTCTTCTATGACTTTTTGATGTCTTCTTTGAATTGAACATTCCCTATCAAATAAATATACCACATTTCCATATTGGTCACCAAGAACTTGAATTTCAATATGTTTAGGAGAAGAGACATATTTTTCAATAAAAACAGAATCATCACCAAAAGCACTTTTTGCTTCATTCATTGCCAATTGGACTTGCTCCTCAAAATCTTTTAAATCATGAACAATACGCATACCTTTTCCTCCACCACCCGCAGAAGCTTTAATCAAAACAGGTGCACCAATTTGCTCTGCTATTTTTTGAGCTTCTGAAATATCTCGTATAGCACTTTCTGTTCCCGGAACTAAAGGTACATTAAACTTTTTTACTGCATTTTTGGCTCCTAATTTTGAACCCATAATTTCCATAGATTTTGAAGAAGGACCAATAAAAATGATTCCACTTTCTTCTACTTTTTTTACAAATTCTGCATTTTCTGATAAAAAACCGTATCCCGGATGTATCGCATCAATTTGATGATTTTTACAAATTTCAATGATTTTATCTCCTAATAAATAAGATTGATTAGAGGGAGGTGGACCAACACATATCGCAATATCTGCAAATCTTACATGAGGAGAAGTTCTATCTGCTTCTGAATATATTGCATAGACTTTTATGCCCATTTCTCTTGCAGATTTCATTACTCTTAACGCAATTTCTCCACGATTTGCTATTAATATGCTTTTGATTTCTTTCATAACTTATTGAAAACTTTCGCAAATTACGTTTTTTTTGTTTTCAACAAAATGGATTTAATTATCAACTTTTAGAATAAAAAAGGGATATTTAGATAGTCTAAATATCCCTTTGTTCAGTCCTAAAAAAATTTAGGGGTTAATTAAAACTCTCAAAGTACCATTCGTTAAACGAATTTTATTATCTGTACCAATATTTCCTGCAAAAGTACCTATTAATAAACGTTTACCATTTTCTTTTTCTTCAAAACGGTCAATAACAATTTTGTTACCTTGATTGGTTGCCATAGCACTAGTTTGTGTTAATCCCCATGTTAAAAGTGATGGATTTAATATACTATCTAATGGGTAGTTTCCAGCCATCACAAAGGCTAATGAATCCTTGCCCGTATAAATGGTAAGAGTCAAATTTTGATTATTAAGAGACTGTGCAGTAATTACAACCGATTTAGTATTTTTCTCAAATCTACCTATTGGAGCATTTACATCAAATCGAAATTTACCCGTACCTGTATCTGCATCACATCTCACATAGTAGTCTGATACTGTGTCAATTACTTTATTCGTATTTTCTTTGGTGCATGAAATGATTAAACCTAAAATGGATAATCCTACAAAAAATAAATAATTTCTAACTTTCATTTTTTTCATTTTTTTACACAAAAATAAAAAATAAATCTTTTAATACGCTAAAATTTTGAAAAAAAATCCAAAAGATTCTTGGGTACTTATGGAAAAAGATTGAGAAAACTTGATTTCTTATAAATAAGCGTGAGGGATTGCATAGGTTTAGCACTGCCTTTGGCTGCGAAGCATGTGCAGTAAAGCATTGTGATATATTGAGTTCACGAAATGCCGTAGCGATAGCGAGTTCAGTGTAAAAGTAGCAAGCCCGACCCGCAATAAAAGCAAGTGCACGCCCAAATTATCATCTTTTAAGTATAAGAATGATTTTTTTACTTTTTCACTTTTTTTTGAAAAAAATAGTTTTCAATAACAATAAACTTATTAGTTTTGCGTTTTATCATCAGACTTTTACAATTAAAAATGAAATTAATCCTTAGCTTTTTATTATTGATTAGTGGTTTTTATTCATATTCTCAAATCAATCCCAAAAATATAACAATCATCAGAGATAGTCTGGGAGTACCTTACATTTATGGTAAAACGGACTCAGAAGTTGCTTACGGCTTAGCTTGGGCAAATGCTGAAGATGATTTTGTTTCTATGCAAGAAAATCTTCTTACTGCTAAAGCCATGTTGGGTTTATATAAAGGAAAAGAAGGTGCTGGTTTAGATTTTATTGTTAGACTTTTTAAAATTCGTGAATATGTTTATGAGAATTATGATAATCAATTAAGTCCTGATTTCAAAAAAGTTTTGGAAGGTTATGCTGAGGGGATAAATGCTTATGCCCAGAAATACCCTCAAAAAGTATTAGTCAAAAATTCGTTTCCAGTAACGCCAAAGGATATATTAAGCGGGTACGTAACGATAATGACTTTGTTTTCACAAGCACCTTTTATTGTTCAAAGAATTTTAGATGGTACCATAAAAGAATACAAAAGAGGTTTTCGCTTTAGAATGACGTTGGGTTCTAATGCAATAGCTATTAACTCTTCAAAATCAGATAACGGACACGTTTTTTTGGCAATAAACTCACACCAACCACTGGAAGGACGTTTTTCTTGGTACGAAACGGAACTTCATAGTGAAGAGGGCTGGAACATTCATGGAGGAATTTTTCCAGGTGGTGCAACCGTATTTTTAGGCTTTACTCCTAATCTTGCTTGGGCTCATACTTTTAATCTCCCAGATATATGCGACCATTTTTTATTAACTTTAAACCCTCAAAATAAAAATCAATATCAATGGGATGGGCAATGGTTAGATTTAGAGGAACATACCATACCTTTAGAAGTAAAAATTGCAGGTTTAAAAATCAAAGTTAAAAAGAAGGCTTGGTGGTGTAAAATTGGACCGGTAATTCAAGGAAAAGACGGTAATTTTTATGCAATCAAAGCTCCTGCTACAACAGAAATTCGTGTTGCAGAGCAATGGTTTAGAATGAATAAAGCTCAAAATTTTCAAGAATTTCAAGATGCCTTAAAAATTCATGCAGCTGCTTTATTTAATGTAATTTATGCTGACCGTTTTGAAAATATTTATTATCACCATTTAGGTTTAATTCCTATTCGCGAAAAAGGTTATGACTGGAATCATGCAGTTCCAGGAAATTCCTCTAAATTATTGTGGGATAAATGCTATCCATTAGAAAAATTACCTCATTACTTAAATCCTGATTGTGGATACCTATTTAATACTAACAATACAGCTTGTTTTGCTTCTTGTGAAGCCAATAATCTCAATCAAACCGATTTTGATGAAAACATGGGTCTTGAATGCTATATCAATAATCGTGCTCAAAGGCTTTTTGAACTTATAGAACCTCTTGACAAAATTTCTTGGGAAGACTTTAAAAAAATTAAATATGACATTTGTTATTCTACGAACAGTGCTTTTATAAAATCTTTCAAAAATTTTTGGGATATAAATCCTCAAAAATATCCTGATATTCAAGATATTATTTCTAAAATGCAAAATTTTGATTTTTGTATGACCCGCGAAAACACTAATGCTTCTCTCTGGGGATTGATGTTAGCCTTTATCATAGACAAAAAAAATTACAGTAGTTTTGAAATTATGTCTGGTTTTATGGAATTTTCTGAACAAAATTATATTGAAGGAATTAGATTTGCTGTAAAGCATCTAAAAAAATATTTTCATTCAACAGAAGTAAAATGGAGTGATTTATTCAGACATAGAAGAGGAAAAGTGGATTTACCTTTTCAGGGAGGTCCTGAAGTTTTAGCAGCGGGCATGCCTAAAATGGAAAAAGATGGTAGGCTAAAAAATGTTGCTGGTGAAAGTTTGATTATGTTAGTGGATTTTAATCCTAAAGATGGTACACATAAAGGTTTTACTATCAATGCTTATGGTAGCTCCGCAGACCCTAACTCTGTTCATTATACCGACCAAATGCAACCTTACATTGAACAAAAAACACGTTTCATTTTACAAGGTTTTGAAAATCAAAAAAAATTTGCTTCAAAGGTTTATTCACCAGAACCCAAGTAATTAGTATATGAGTTTATTTTCAAGGTTTAGCTTGAATGGATATGCGTGAGGGTTGATAAGGGTACCATTCAATAATACTTACTAACCATGAAGTGGCAATGCCATTTGAAGTTGAACCCGTCCCTGATTGTCCATCAAGGGGACACGCCCAAATGATTATTCCTTTATGAAAATTACCATAATTTTGGGTTCATGATTCTTTTTTTCTATTTTTGCCTAATTTTTAAGAATAGTATGTTAGATTACCGTTTAGAAGACGAAATAGCTATTATTAGCTTTAATCAATCAGGTGGCACGAATGTCATCAACCAAGAAACTATGAAAGTTTTTGGAGAAAAATTATTAGAAATCAAGGATTTCAGTAATATTAAAGGGATTATCATTACATCTTCCAAAAAAGATTTTATGGCTGGAGCAGATTTAAATATGATTATTCATTTAAAGAATGCTCAGGAAGTTATGGATATGACCATGCAATTACATCATTTATTAAGAGGACTGGAAACTTGTGGTAAACCCGTAGTTGCAGCAATAAATGGTACTGCTTTGGGTGGTGGTTATGAAATCTGTTTAGCTTGTCATCATAGAATAGCAGTAAATAATCCTAAAATAGAAATAGGCTTGCCTGAAGTAATGTTAGGATTACTGCCTGGTGGCGGTGGAACACAAAGACTTCCCCGTTTAATTGGTATTCAAAGTGCTTTACAATTGATTTTAGAAGGAAAAAGAGTTAGACCCCAAGAAGCTAAAGCTTTAGGGTTAGTCCATCAATTAGTAGAAACCCAAGAGGAATTAATTCCTTCAGCAAAAAAATGGATATTAGAAGTAGGTACTAAACAACAACCATGGGATATAAAGGGTTTTAAAGTTCCTGGCGGAGCAGTAATGAGTAAAGAAGGAGCTATGATTTTTACTGCTGGTGCTGCTTTGCTTCGTAAAAAAACTTATGGTAACTACCCAGCTACCCAAGCGATTATGTCTTGTATTTATGAAGGTTTGCAATTACCTTTTGACCGTGCTCTTATTGTTGAGGCTCGTTATTTTACGAAATGTGTCCTTTCAAAAGAAAGTAAACACATGATAAGAACTTTGTGGTTTACCAAAAATTCAGCAGATAAAGGAGAAGCACGCCCCAAAAATATTCCTGATAAAGAAATAAAAAAAGTTGGTGTTTTAGGTGCTGGAATGATGGGTGCAGGAATTGCTTATGTTTCTGCAAATGCTGGTATTCAAGTAATTTTAAAAGATGTAACCATAGAACGTGCTGAATTAGGGAAACAGTATTCTGTAGATATTTTAAATCAAAAACTCAAAAAAGGATTTATCACCAAAGAAAAATACCAAGAAATTTTAGATAAAATTATTACAACAGAAAATCCTAATGATTTAGCAGGTTGCGATTTAATCGTAGAAGCAGTTTTTGAAGATAGAACTTTAAAAGCTAAAGTAACTCAAGAAAGCGAGGCTGTGAATGATGAAGAGTGTATTTTTGCTTCCAATACTTCCACTTTGCCTATAACCGGTTTAGCAGAAGCTAGTAAAAGACCCGAAAACTTTATTGGTTTGCATTTCTTTTCTCCTGTGGATAAAATGCCTTTGGTGGAAATTATTATGGGTAAAAACACCAGCGATAAGGCATTAGCTTACAGCATTGATTATATCAAAAAAATTAAAAAAACACCAATTGTTGTAAATGATGGTCGAGGTTTTTATACTTCTAGAGTATTTGCAACTTATGTAAAAGAAGGAATTGCTTTATTAGCCGAGGGAGTCCCTGCACCAATGATAGAAAATGCAGGAAAAGCCGCAGGAATGCCCGTCGCACCTTTAGCATTAGCTGATGAAGTTTCTATTGAACTTTTATATCATATTGTCAATCAAACTGAAAAAGATTTAGGGATAAAAATTACTGACCCAGCCGCAGAATTAGGGCGTTTATTCGTTGAAAAATTAGGAAGACTTGGTAAAAAAAATAAAAAAGGATTTTACGACTATCCAGAAGGTGGTAAAAAGAAATTATGGGAAGGTTTAACAGAATACTACCCCATAAAATCCGATGCTCCTGATTTTGAAACCTGCAAAAAACGTTTATTATATGTTCAATCTATTGAAGCAGTTAAGTGTTTGGAAGATAATATATTAACAAGACCCGAAGATGGGGATATTGGTAGTATTTTAGGATGGGGATTTGCTCCTTTTACTGGTGGTGCTTTATCTTTTATTGAGTACGTGGGTTTAGAGGAATTTATCAAAAATTGTCAAGAATTAGAAGCTAAATACGGAGAAAGATTTAAAGTACCTCAATTATTGCTGAAAATGCAAAAAGAAGGAAAATTATTCTATTCATAAGTAGTTTACTATTCAATAAATTTGACCACAGTGATTAACTTTCAACAGTTGTTTACTGTGGTTTTTTGAAAAATATGCAAAATAACGAAAACAAAAAATCATGGCTTTTAAATTGGGCGGAAAATCGTTTATATGATTTTTCTAATCGTTTAGGGCAACCCCAAGTATTAGATGAAATTCATATTTTAAATGCAGATGAGCTTAAACATTTAAAGAGAATTGAAAAAGGTGCAGTTTTAAGAGCTGGAATTGCTGGTGCTGTTTCTGCTTTTTTTTGTTCCGCTTTTGGGATATTTTCATATTATTATTTAGAAATTGACCCCAATCAAAGTATTTCTTGGATTGATTTTTTTCGTTTTTGGATTTTACTGGGTCCAGTAATTTTATTTTTTACTATATTGGAATTTTACTATTTATATTACGATGGTCTAAAAAGCATTGCCGAAATTGCATTTTACGCAGGCTTAAATTTAACAAAAGAAAAACCTTATATCTCACCACTTGCAGAAGCTGCATTGGAAATCCAAAATAAAAACCCAGTAATTTTGGGTATTAATCCTCTCAAAAAATCTAATAAACCTAAATTGTTTTTTTCAAAGGGGCTATATAAAGCAAAAATTATCCTAACCAATTTGTTATTAAAATTTTTAGTAAGTAGAATTGTTGGGAGAGTGGCAATTAGAGGAATTTTTGATTTAATAGCTATTCCTGTAACTTCTTTTTGGGATGCTTGGATATGTTACAATATTTTGAAAGAAGCAAGATTAAGAGCAATTGGTCCCTCAGCAATTCAAGAACGCATTCAAAGCTATTTTCCTAATCCAGAAAACTTATCCGAAGAGTTTAAATCGCAGGTTTTACGTTCTGTAGCATATACTATTATTTCTGCTGAAAATTTTCATCCTAACTTAGCTTATTTAGTTGTGCAGTTGCATGAAAAATTAAAACCTCAAAATTTGGAATTCCCTATTAATGAAGAACTTTTATTTCAAAATTCATATCAACTTGAAAAACATGAGTTGTTTGTAGTAGCTAAAATCATGGCTTTTGCAATCATAATAGATGGAAAAATTGCCTCCAAAGAAAAAAATATTTTTAGTGAATTTACACGTAATGCGGATATACCAATACATTTAGAGGGGTTAGAATTAGAGCTTCAAAAAATTTATCAAGGAAAACCTTTTTCGGTAAGCTCTATTTTTGTTGAACCTATTCCAAAAAATTCATCGGTTTTATGAAATGGATTATCTTATTTTTATGTTTTTGTTTATTTCAATTTGTTGATGCACAAATAGATAGTACAAAAATCACTAAGCTTGTATTTTCATTAGACTCACGTAATTCTTTTATAAAAGGACAAAAAGCCCTAATTCAAGGTGTTAAAATAGGTGGAAAAAAAAATCATTTATCATTTGGAGCTGGAGTATATTGGCTTAGAAAACCCTTAAAACGTGAAAGTACTTTTGAAAATCTATCTCATACAGAAATTGAAGGCAAGGTTGAATTACATTTTCAGTATTTTACTTCTTGGATTGAATATGCTTGGTTAGAAACTTATAGATGGGAACTTACAACTACTTACCATCTCGGGCTTGGTAACATAGAAATTTTATATTTTCCTTACGATTTATCTATTATTCCTCCACAAAAAAAAGCATTGGGTCTAAATGAAATCTTTTTAAGCACCATTTATCGTCCTCATAGATATTTTGGGTTGGGTGTAGGTGCTGGTGTTAGAAGTGTAATCACAGCAAAAAAGTTTATTTCTAAAAGTTTTGATTCTCCTTTATACCAATTTCGTATTAAACTTTATACCTCCGAGATTTTAAAAGATATAAAAGGTTTGATGAATAAAAAATACAAAAATTGATACCAATATTTTTTATAATGAGAACAATAAATCCTGTACATCCAAAATATTTTAAGGAAGGATCACTAATAAATCCTAAAATCAATAAATGCAACTTTTCCAACAAAGTTGCTCATACAATACGACTTTACAAATTATTTTAAAATTTGTCTTGCAATTACCAATTTTTGGATTTCGGAGGTACCTTCACCAATTGTGCAAAGCTTAGCATCTCTATAGTATTTTTCTACTGGAAAATCTTTTAAATAACCGTAACCACCAAAAATTTGAACAGCTTCGGTAGCTAATTTAACAGATACTTCTGAAGCGTAGTATTTAGCCATTGCTGATTCAAGATTAACATTTTGACCATTATCTTTCATTACCGCTGCACGGTAAGTTAAAAGCTCTGCGGCTTGATATTCAGTAGCCATATCTGCTAATTTAAAACTGATTGCTTGAAAATTAGCAATAGGTTGATTGAACTGTTCTCTTTCTTTTGCATATTTTATGGAAGCTTCTAAAGCACCTTTTGCAATTCCAAGAGATAATGCAGCAATAGAAATTCTACCACCATCTAAAACTTTTAGTGCTTGCACGAAACCTTCACCGACTTTACCAATTCTTTGTGAATCATGAATCTTACAATCTTGAAATACCAATTCTGAAGTATCAGAAGCTCTCATTCCTAATTTATTTTCTTTTTTCCCATTAGAAAAACCAGGCGTTCCTTTTTCTACAATAAAAGCTGTCATTCCGTGTTTATCTCCAATCTCACCGGTTCTAGCAATGACCACTGCAACATTACCTACTTTACCATGGGTAATAAAATTTTTAGAACCGTTCAGAATCCAATAATCTCCATCTTTTTTTGCAGTAGTTTTCATATTACCAGCATCAGAGCCTGTGTTAGGTTCAGTAAGACCCCAAGCACCAATCCATTCCCCCGTAGCTAATAAAGGAAGATATTTTTGTTTTTGTTCTTCTGAACCAAATTGTAGA
>CALLMJ010000127.1 GCA_938006875.1 uncultured Bacteroidia bacterium | reverse complement strand
ATCATAGTTTCCAACTTGATATCGTAATATATTTTTTTCTAGATTCCATTTTGCTGAAATCATTGAATTTTCTTGATAAACTTTCAAATCTTTCCAACGAATTAACCCCAAGGAAGTTTTTATAGTAGGTTCATTTTGAATGAGTTGAATATCATTACTTCCAGTAACTTGAATAGCGATTTGTTGATAATCCGCATAAGGATTTACCACAAAATCATAACGAAATTGACCGTTATCAAAATAACAACGTAAATCAATTCCTTTATAAACATTTTTCAATATTACTTCTTCATAAAGTTTTACATTACTTTTCCAATTTTGTGAGTTATTGCCTATATAGTAATGATGAACAAAAGGCTTTTCTTTGATTTTTAAGTTTTGTTGAGGAGTGTTAGCGTTCATAAATTTCCATTCAACGATATGCCCTTTTCTATCAAAAAGCGTTCTTTGGAACTTCATAGGTTTTTCTTGGTCATCGGGATGAATTTTAGGAGTATTTTGGTAAAAATCATAGATTATACCGTTTTTTGTAATCCAAATGTCCACGTTTTTTAATCGGGTTAGAAAAAGCACTTGACTGTTCCATTGTCCTTGATTTTCAATGAAATAATTATCTGCTTTTGTTAATGTGAATATAGAATGTAAAATCCACATAAAAAGAAGATTTTTGCTCATCATGAAAAAGTTTTAAAGTAAGCAAAAGTATAGAAGATTTCTTTATGGTTTTACTGTGAAGTAAGAATTTTGAATTTTTGGGTAAGAAGTAAATGGAATGGAAAATCCAATAAAAAAAGCCATCTAATGATGGCTTAAGACTTGTAGCGGAGGTTGGAATCGAACCAACGACCTTTGGGTTATGAGCCCAACGAGCTACCTCTGCTCCACTCCGCAATTCGTTTGCAAAATTACTATTTTTTTTCTTTGTTAATCAAGCTTTTTAGGTAAAATCGTTAAATAATTTTTCAAATGCTTGATTTTCAATTAAAAATTTTTATCAAATAATAAACGTAATGCAATCAAAGTCAATAGTATTATCACACTAATTAAAAAAAGAAAGTTCTTCCATAGACGTAAATGATTCCATTTTTGGGTTTTGAGGTCAAAGAAATGAAAACCTGTATGGCTGACTACAAAACCGATAAAAATACCTGCAAGGACATCACCTAAAAAATGTACGCCCAAATAGATACGAGAGAAAGCAACTGATACCGCAATAATAAGGGCTACAATCTGAAAAAATATATTCCATTCTTTCCATAGCATTAAACAAAAAACAGTAGTAAAGATAGCGGTAGTATGCCCTGACGGAAAAGATTTGCCATAAGCATCATAGCCTTCTAGGTAGTTTACTAAATCTTTTCCAAAAATTACAAGGGGTCTATACCATTCGGAGAAAAAAAAATTTTTGAGTAACTGTACAATTAAAGAGCTAATAATCAAACAGATAATCATACTCAAGGATTTAGAAAGGTATTTTTTACCATAGAAAAGAAAAAATAAAGCAGAAAAAGTAAAACCATCACCTAGATGAGTAATTTTAGAAAAATAAAAATCTGCCCATTTTGCTTGGAAGCCATTGAGGATAATAAAGCTCATATAGTAACCATAAAAGTATAAATAAGCACAAGCGATACCATAAAGAATGACAAACAACGAATAAAAAAGTTTATTTTTTACATCCATCCTTTTCGTTTAAACCAAATATAAATCGTTAGGACCACCATGATCATGGTAAGCCAAGTAAGCGGGTATCCCCAAGGATGCTCTAATTCCGGCATAAATTTGAAATTCATTCCATAAACTCCCACGATAAAAGTGATTGGTAAGAAAAAAACCGAAAACAAAGTAAGCACTTTAACCACTTCATTGGTTTTATGAGAGGCTAAAGATATATGGATATTAATCAAGTTGTTACTATCCTCCATGAGTTCGTCCGTTATGAACAAGAATTCATCGATAGTATCTTTTAAGTCTTGGAAAGCAGGATTGGTATGGTCTAATTTAGCACGTAAAATTCTTACAATATCTTGCGTTAGGCGTAACATTTTACGAATTACGGTAATCTTTCTTTTGAAGAAATATAATTCTTGGATTAGGGTAGGGTCCGATTGAGTTGAAAAAATACGAATTTCAAACTTATCTACTTGTAAATCAGCATTTTTAATTGCTTTTTCATAGCTTAATACAACATGATTTAGAATATCAATCGTTAAATTCTCTTTGTTTGTTCTATCAAAATCCTCTTCTTCGAGACTTTCTTTTTTGTTTTTCCATTCGTTTATAATCCGTAATAAGAACTCTTGGTCAACTCTATGAATGGTTAATAAAAAGTCATTACCAATGAAAATTGCTAATATACGGGTCAGTTCTTGAACAGTATCACTTTGCGGAGTAGCTAAATCATCATAAGCTCTTGCAATAATGAAAATAATATCATCGATAAATTCTATTTTGGGAAGGTGTTCTGGGTCTAAACAGTCTTCAACAGAAGTTTCATGAAGATTAAAATCATCAGCAAGTTTTTCAAGTAATTTTCTATCGGGATAAACTACATCTATCCATTGGTAATGATGATTTTTGGATATAAAAACTTGCCTTGTTTCTTGTTGAATTTTCATGAAATCCCCCAAAATTACCGCAAAATTACTTCTTTTTTTGTAAGTTCTAAATTTAATAAATAAATTTGAATTTTATTGGATAGTGAAAGCATGGTTTTGGATACTTATTTTTTTATGTAGTTGTAAAATAACCATTGAACAACCTAAACCTTTTGTTTTAGAGTATCCCTCATACTTTGGTAAACCACATTTGCCTGAAGATAACCCCCTAACACAAGAAGGTGTTCAATTAGGAAGAAAGCTGTTTTTTTCAAGTATTTTCTCATCTGATATGACTATTAGCTGTGCTTCCTGTCATAAACCTGAATACAGTTTTGCCGATAATCAAGATTTTACAGAAGGAGTCTATGGAAAGAAAGTTGCTTTAAATGTTCCTCATTTAATTAATTTAGCATGGAATCCGGGTCCATTTGGTTGGGAGGGAAAAAGCCCTACTATAAGAAAAGCTATTGAGAATGCCATAATTTCTCCACAAGAAATGAATGGAAATTTTAAAGACATTATTAACAGAATCCAACAAAATTCAACGCTTGAAAAGGATTTTCACAAAGCTTTTCCTAATACATCTATGCCAATCAGTAGGGATAATATCTTAAAAGTTCTGGAACAATATGTTCTTACTTTGGTTTCATCTCGTAGTAAATATGATTTATGGAAACAAGGAAGATATGAACCAACAGAATCTGAAAAAAGAGGATTTGAGTTGTTTTTTAAGAGTCCAAAGCCAGGTGTACAAAGGGGGGCAGGTTGCGGCGATTGTCATACAGGCAACATTATAACGAATGGTCTATTTATGAATAATGGATTATTTCCTGTGGAGGAAGGATTGTCTAAATTTACTAACAATATTTTTGATTCTGGTAAGTTTAAAGTCCCTTCTTTAAGAAATGTAACCCTAACTGCACCTTATATGCACAATGCAAAATTTAAAACACTAGAAGAAGTGATTGAACACTACAATTCACATGTTTTCATAAGTGAATATACAAGCCCCGTGCTATTATATCAACAAAATGAGTTTGGAAATGCCCCCAAATTAGATTTAACTAATCTAGAAAAGAAGGATTTAATTGAATTTCTAAAGATGCTTACCGATACATCAGTCGTACAAAAGTAATTTAGTTTAAACGAGCTAAATCTTCTTTTAAAGCAGGATTATCATAAAAACCTAGCTTTTGGGATATCTCTTTAATAGTATTTTTTTCAATTTCTGACATACTTTTAACAGCAGTGGTTATATCTTCTTTACCGTCTAAGATATCAGAATGGGTATGGTCATTTAAAACTAACTGAATTGCTGTGACCGGGTTATGGTGGTGGGCATTGGCCACTGCTTCCATCATGATTAAGGTAATTCTTTGTTTTTCAGTATCTTGTGCAATATATTCCTTTAGAACTAGTAAAAACTTATCCTTCCATTGATCAAAATCATTTAAAAAATAATTAAATTCATTCACATCATCAGAATCTCTATCGGATAAAAAAACATCATCAGTATTATAAAGTTTCAAAATTTCTTCAGTAATAATAAAAATTTCGGATGCGGCAAGATGACCATCAGCTTTGGCAACTAAAAACATAGGCGTAGACATTATCAGTGCTTCAAGTTCATCTTGTGAAACATAATAATCTAAATGTTTAGAAACATATTCCTTATAAAGTTGTTGAAATGATGGAAGTTCTCTTAATTCCATGTTTGATTTTTATTTATTGACAAAAATACGACTAAATAATCGAATATTACAAATAAAATTTAATTATTTTGTAAAAAAAGTTGTAACCATCTTTCTCCGAAGTTTACAATTAAAACTCCCGTAATGATGAGTAATCCACCAAATAACTGGATGAAAGTTGGATGTTCACCAAAAAAAGGGGCAGTGAAAATAGCAAACAAGGGAATAAAATTGACAAAAACAGCACAGCTTCAGGACTTACACTTTTAATCGCTTTATTCCAAAGTATAGAACCAAAAACAGAGCCTCCAAAAGCAATAGCGATTAGCAAACTAAATTGGTAAGAGTTCATTTCATAAATTAATAATGCATTTTTATCCAAATAATACACTAAACTGAAAAAGGGTAGGGATAGTAAAGTTATCATAGTGGAGATTATTAAAGCAGAAATATTTGGTAACCATTGTTTTACGAATATATTATAAAAAACAAAGGTAGAAGTAACTAACAGCATCAATAAATCACCATATGAGAATTTTAAGTTACTTATAATTTCGTAGTCCCATTTTGAAATGATTGTAAATACACCTACTAAACTTATAATCATTCCTAAAACTTGAAATTTAGATATCTCTTTTTGAAAAACTAAATACATAATAAAAGTGGTAATTACGGGATTAAAAGCAACAATTAAAGAAGCGTTCACTGCTGAGGTATATTGCATAGCGACATAAAATAAGTTATTATACATAAAAATACCAACGATTGATAAGAGAAAAAAATATTGAAATTTTTTAATAATAAAATTCCAATTCCATTTCTCGTATAAGTTAAAAATAACCAACAAACCTATACTAGAGAAAAGAAAACGATAAAAGGAAATAGAATTAGGGGAAATTACCTTTAAAGCCAATTTACCGAAATGAAAATTCAACCCCCAGAAAAGGGTAGCAAGAAGAAAATAAGAAAAAATTTTAAGGTTCATCGATGCAAAATTACTTGATTATTTTGACTTGATGTAGTTAATCTTTGAAATTGTTATCTTTGCAACAGCATACATTACGCACCAAGATGTTAGCACGCAGTTGTGATTTGCTTACGAATCTTTGAAATTGTTATCTTTGCAACAGCAAATTGAATAATGGTTTGATTAAATAAAGTTGTGATTTGCTTACGAATCTTTGAAATTGTTATCTTTGCAACAGCCTCACATCGATATGCAAGTGTGTGCCAAGTTGTGATTTGCTTACGAATCTTTGAAATTGTTATCTTTGCAACAGCTGTGAGCCTTACTATATAGCACCTAATACTGTTGTGATTTGCTTACGAATCTTTGAAATTGTTATCTTTGCAACAGCATATTTTTCATACACTCTTCTTCTTAGTTTGTTGTGATTTGCTTACGAATCTTTGAAATTGTTATCTTTGCAACAGCTAAGATTATTTACGCAAGGGTATTGCTGTAGTTGTGATTTGCTTACGAATCTTTGAAATTGTTATCTTTGCAACAGCCATGGAGCTTAAAGTAAACAATGAAGAGCTGTTGTGATTTGCTTACGAATCTTTGAAATTGTTATCTTTGCAACAGCACGTTAGAAAAATAAAAATCGGGTTTGTTGTTGTGATTTGCTTACGAATCTTTGAAATTGTTATCTTTGCAACAGCTACTAGTTAATTCTAATGTAAGAGCTCCTTGTTGTGATTTGCTTACGAATCTTTGAAATTGTTATCTTTGCAACAGCCCTGATATGTAGAAGTCATATTTTTCTAATGTTGTGATTTGCTTACGAATCTTAGAAATTGTTATCTTTGCAACAGCTAATAATCCACTCCTATGTTCCTGATTTTCGTTGTGATTTGCTTACGAATCTTTGAAATTGTTATCTTTGCAACAGCAGGAAATCTAGTCCAATGATATCATAGTTTGTTGTGATTTGCTTACGAATCTTTGAAATTGTTATCTTTGCAACAGCCAGGCAGTTAAGGAGCGATTAAAACAACTTGTTGTGATTTGCTTACGAATCTTTGAAATTGTTATCTTTGCAACAGCTAGGTATTTAAATATTCAGAATTTTGATTGTTGTGATTTGCTTACGAATCTTTGAAATTGTTATCTTTGCAACAGCAAAATAAAAAAATAGTTTTA
>CALLMJ010000126.1 GCA_938006875.1 uncultured Bacteroidia bacterium | reverse complement strand
CTTTATTTACCAATCCACCACAAGGAATCAATGTAATTTGGTACAATCAAAATCAATATCCAATTGGGAATCAGAATGTTTTGAATGTTTTTGTGGATACTACTAAACAATATTACGTAGCTTATACGGTTAATGGCTGTATTTCTGCAAAAGTATTAGTTACATTAGAAACCATTCCATTAGCCGCTAATGCCCATTTTACTTATGATAGTTTAGGGCAAGGAAATTATACATTCTATAATAGTTCTCAAAATAGTGTCAATTACGTTTGGTATTTTATTTTTGATAATCAAATAGATAGTGTAATAAAAAATGATACAAGTTCAGTAAATTATACTTTCCAACAAAGTGGAACAGTTCAAGTAAAATTAAGGGCTTATGATGTAAATGGGTGTTTTGATGAATATGTGGTGAATCTTGAAGTTATTGGCTCACAAATGGTGGTATGGATACCCACTGGTTTTACTCCCAACAATGATAATATCAACGATGACTGGTTTATTTCACATCAAGGTGTAAAAAGTATAGAATGGTATTTGTATGATAGGTGGGGAAATATCATTTTCCAAACTCAAGATATTAATTATCGCTGGGACGGTAGTTATCAAGGGAAACCTTGCCCCGAAGGTGTTTATACTTATTTAATTTGGGCTAAAGATTTTCAAGATAAAAAGAAAAAATATATGGGAACAGTAACTTTGATTAGATAATGGTAACTTGTTAAAATTAAGAGTATAAATTTGAGGGAGATTTATTGCCCTAATTATGGATAAATTTGAACATTTAAAATTTAGAAAAAAAATCAATGAGTTAAAAAGATATATTTTCAAAAAAATTTAAATTTTAGATATATGAAAAAAAAATTCATTTTATTAACAACCATTTTATTATTGTTTTTGCAAATAACAAAAGCTCAAAATCCGCATATCAATGCTATTGGGTCTGTAAGAATAAGTCCAACGGGTAAATATGCCCTTTCTAGTTCTTATAAAACTTTATGTATATGGTCATTAACTGAAAAAAAATTATTGCATAATTTATCAGAAGATGCTTCTCAAATGGTATTTATCAATGATGAACAATTTTACAAATCTGAGTATCAAAACAAAAAACTGATAGTAAATTTATGGAATGCTGTAACCGGTAAAAAGGAAAAAAATATTTTAGAGAAGGAAGATATTTCTTTACATATTTTTTCTCCAAAAGGTACGTATTTAGCGGCAAAAATGGGTAATAATTTATATGTTATTAATCTAAAAACAGGTCAAGAAATAGAAAAATTTAGAAATTACCCTTCTATGGCAACATCCACAGATTTATTTTTTACTCATGACGAAAAATATTTATATCAACTTTCCAATCTTAAAACATTTTCAAGATATTTAGTGCATTCTGGTGAAAAAGATTGGGAAATATTTAATCCTCTAAACGATAAATTGATGATAAAATCCATTTGTAATATTGGTGATAAATGTTTTGTAACGGGTAAATTTAGCTTAATAGATAAAAATCAAAAGAATTTTTATGTTTTTCATGAAAATAAAAAAGAATTATCCAGTTGGGGTGATGTAAATTTTGAACCTTTTAAAGCAATTTTTAATCCTAATTCCCAAGATGAAGTGATTTTGGGTACATCATCTAATGAAATCGGTTATACGATTAGTGTAGAAAACACGATTTTTAAGCATCAAAAAACAAAAATTAAAACCAAAGATTTTTTAAGAGATTTTGATTTATCTCAAGATGGGAATTATTTAATAGTAGCATCTTCTAGTCACAATGCAATATTTAAAACCGACCCTAATCAAAAAGGATATGCTAAAATAGAAATATATGATTGGAAAACCAAGAAAAAGTTAATGGAATTTTAGGGCAATTAAGAGAGCAATGTGAATGCTTAGCATTTTTTAGAAAAAAGATATATAAGTGTTATATACTGAAATAGAATGAAGTACAATAAACAAATGTACGAGCCTTAATAAAGTAAATTAAAGACACTTGAAAATTCATGAATGTAATTAAAAAAAATTTTATTTTTTTAAAAATCTTACATAATTTTGAAGTCAAAACAGAATTGAATGATTTTAAGTAGCACAAATACTGACGTAATGCCTGATAAAACTGTGGTTGTATCAGATTATAGATTAGCATTTCAAAGTCGTCAAGCGAGTTTGTTAGGAAGGAAAGAAGTTTTAACGGGTAAAGCAAAATTTGGAATTTTTGGAGATGGTAAAGAATTAGCTCAGATTGCAATGGCAAAAGCCTTTAAACCAGGAGATTTTCGTTCTGGATATTATCGAGACCAAACTTTCATGTTTGCTTTGGGTATTTCAAACATTAAAGAGTTTTTTGCTCAATTATATGCAAATCCCAACGTAGAGTTAGAACCTGCATCCGCTGGACGACAAATGAACGGTCATTTTGCTACAAGGTTATTAAATGAAGATGGAACATGGAAAGCAATTTCAGAAATGTACAATTCTTCAGCAGATAGTTCTCCAACAGCTTCTCAAATGCCACGTTTGGTAGGGCTTGGGTATGCTTCTGTTCTTTACAGAAATCTCAAAGAATTGCATCAATTTACCCAGTTTTCTAAAAATGGAAATGAAGTAGCGTTTGGAACTATTGGTAATGCTTCTTGTGCAGAGGGATTATTTTTTGAAGCCATTAATGCAATAGGAGTTTTAAGAGCACCCGTAGTAATGGCTGTTTGGGATGACCATTACGGTATTTCTGTTCCTAATGAATATCAAATTACGAAAAATTCTATTTCTGAATTACTTTCTGGAATTCAAAGAACAGAAAAAAATCCTTCAGGATTTGATATTTATGTAGTAAAAGGTTGGGATTATTTATCTTTAATTGAAACCTTCTCAAAAGCAGCTGAAACTGCCCGTAAAGAACATGTTCCTTCTTTAATTCATGTGATTGAAGTTACTCAACCTCAAGGACATTCAACTTCTGGTTCTCATGAAAGGTATAAATCTCCTGAAAGATTGGCTTGGGAAGCTGAACATGATTGTATCGTAAAATTTAGAAAATTTATCATAGAAAATGGAATTGCTTCTGAAGAAGAAATTCAAACTTGGGAAGAAGAAGACAAAAAATTAGTAAATCAGTGGAAAAAAGAAGCATGGAATGATTTCCTAAATCCTATTAAGTCTGATATTCAAAAAGTTTGTAATATTTATGACCAGATTGCAGCGGTATCAAATCATTCTCAATCCATTTTAGAAGAAAAAAATAAGCTTCAAAAAATTTCTGAGCCATTTAGAAGAGATATTCAAGCATCTATTTTTAAAGTTTTAAGAATAACGAAAAACGAAAAAAGCCCAGCTATTGAGGAATTAAAAAAATATCGTCTAGAAAGTGCATTAGATAATCACGATAAGTTCAATAGTCATTTATATTCAGAATCAGCAGAATCAGCATTAAAAGTTAAAGTAATTTCTCCTAAATATTCAGAGAATTCTCAAATTTTAGATGGTCGTCAAATTTTACAAGCATGTTTTGATAAAAATTTTGAAAAAAATCCATTGTTAGTAGCATTTGGTGAAGATGTAGGAAAATTAGGAGATGTGAATCAAGCATTTGCAGGTTTGCAAGAAAAGTATGGAGAATTAAGAATTACAGATACCGGAATACGCGAAGCAACGATTATAGGGCAGGGTATAGGCTTGGCTATGAGAGGTTTAAGACCTATTGCTGAAATACAGTATTTAGATTATTTGTTGTATGGTTTACAAACTATGTCAGATGATTTAGCAACTTTAAGATATAGAACAAAAAGTGGTCAGATGGCACCATTAATTGTAAGAACTAGGGGGCACCGTTTAGAGGGCATCTGGCATTCAGGCTCACCTATGGGTATGATTATAAACGCTTTAAGAGGTATGTATGTATTAGTACCAAGAAATATGACTCAAGCTGCTGGGTTTTATAATACATTACTACAATCTGATGATTCAGCTTTAATTATTGAAGTATTAAATGGTTATCGATTAAAAGAAAAATTACCAGATAATATTGGAGAGTTTACAGTCCCTTTAGGTGTTCCAGAAATATTAAAAGAAGGCTCCGATTTAACTCTCGTTACTTACGGCCCAAACTGTAGGTTGGCAATGGAAGTTGCGAAAGAATTTGAAATTGATGGAGTAAGTATTGAAGTAATTGATATTCAATCGTTAATACCTTTTGATATTCATCACAAGATTGTAGAATCATTAAAGAAAACGAACAGAATCGTATTCTTAGATGAAGATGTTGAAGGAGGAGCTACTGGATTTATGTTGCAACAAGTGATTGAAGTTCAAGAAGGTTACCGTTATTTAGATTCTAAACCGATGACCATTTCAGCTAAAAATCATAGACCTGCTTACGCTTCTGATGGTGATTATTTTTCTAAACCTAATTTTGAAGAGGTTTATGAAAAAATTTATAACATGCTTCATGAAGTATCTCCCAAAAATTTTCCTTTGTTTATTTAAAAAAAATTATCTTTGCGTTTTGAATTTACTGAAACATGAGTTCAACCCCTTATTATAAAATTAAGGACTTAAAAATATTTGGTTCTAGCGAATTTTTTGCTAATAATGATAAAAAATATCGATTAGTATATGATGAATCCGAGACTACTTTCATTTGGGGCGAATTTTCATTCTTTAATAAAAAATTTGATGAAGAAGATTGGGAATTAAAAATTGAAATGAAATGCTTTGATTCCAAAGGACAAGAATTATGTTCCCAAGATGCTTCAAGAACTATAAAAAGCGATGAAAATATCGTATATATACGTAAAGGATGGGGCAATGATGCTGGTACTTTTTGGAAAAATGGAGAATATCGTTGGGAAGCATGGATAGAAGGAAAAAAAGTTAAATCTCAAAATTTTTATATTGTTAATATCGGTAAGGTTACTGAAACACATAACCCATATTTTAATTTAAAATCTGTAAAACTATATGAATCGGGTAGTGTTGATACCCCAAAAGAATCAAGAGTCTATTTAAAACAGTTTTCTGAAAGTAGTACTCGTTATGTTTGGGTAGAATTTGAAGCAGAAAATTTAGTAAAAACCAATATTGATTACTGGCCTTGTGAATTACAATTTAACTTTTATTCTGACACCGGTCAATTAAAAGGTTCTATCAATAAATTGTTGATTATTTATCCAGGAGATGATTTAATTACAACAGCTGTAGGATGGGGTAATGAAAAAGGAAATCACTGGTTTAAGGATAATTATAGATTAGAAATAATTTTCATGGATGAACTAATAGCACTTTTGCCTTTTTCTGTCGGAGAACAAGCTATTGAATTTGATGGTGATTATCAAATTTCAAAAACTTTTAAAGCTAAAACTGTAAGCTCTAAACCTATTGATGAGCAATCACTAGAAGAGGTAATGGCGGAAATGAATGAAATGATTGGTCTTGAAACTATCAAAACTAAAATCAAAGAATATACCTCTTATCTTAACTTTATCAAAATTCGAAATGAAAAAGGTATTGAAGATCCTCAAACCATAAATCTTCATGCAGTGTTTACTGGAAATCCTGGTACCGGAAAAACCACAGTAGCTAGGTTACTCGGTAAAATCTATAAAAAAATGGGGTTACTTTCCAAAGGTCATGTAGTTGAAGTAGATAGAGCAGATTTAATCGGTGAATACATTGGTCAAACTGCACCCAAAACCAAAGAAATGATACGTAAAGCTAAAGGTGGAATTTTGTTTATTGATGAAGCCTATTCACTAGCAAGAAAAGCAGAAGATTCTAAAGACTTTGGGAAAGAAGCTATTGAAGTTCTAATCAAAGAAATGACTTCACAACCTGATTTTGCTGTTATTTGTGCTGGGTACCCCGATGAAATGAAATATTTTATTGAGTCAAATCCTGGTTTAAAATCCCGTTTTAATATGATTTACGAATTCCCTGATTATGTTCCTCAAGAATTAATGCAAATTGCTGAACATGTTGCTGAAAAAAGAAATATTATCATAGCTCCTGATGCCAAAGAATTTTTATATACCAAAATTGTTGATGCTTACAGAGGTCGTGATAAATCATTTGGCAATGCAAGATTAGTATATTCCTTGATTGATGAATCCAAAATGAATATGGGGCTCAGATTAATGAAAATTCCAAACATTAGTAATTTATCTACCCAAGAACTTTCCACAGTTACTCTGGTAGACTTCCAAAAAATATTTGGTATTAAATCTAAAAAAATTGCGGATATCCCCATTGATGAAGAGCTATTAAGAGACTCCTTGAATGAACTCCATAATATGATTGGTTTAAATTCCGTTAAACAAGAAATAGATGAACTTGTTAAATTGGTAAGATTTTACAAAGAAATTGGAAAAGATATTCGTAATACCTTCTCTTTACATACTATATTTACGGGTAATCCAGGAACAGGCAAAACTACAGTTGCAAGAATTATAGCTAAAATTTATAAAGGTTTAGGTATTTTAGAACGTGGTCATTTAGTTGAAACCGATAGACAAAAATTGGTTGCTATGTACTCTGGTCAAACTGCTGAAAAAACTAATTTTACTATTGAACAGTCCATAGGTGGTGTTCTTTTTATTGATGAAGCTTATGCACTTTATCAAGGACCTGGTGATACTTTTGGTAAAGAAGCAATAGATACTTTGCTAAAACGTATGGAAGACCTTAGAGGGGAATTTGTGGTAATTGTAGCAGGTTATCCTGATAACATGGATTATTTCTTAAATACCAATCCCGGATTAAAATCTAGATTTGATAGAACTCTAGTTTTTGAAGATTATAAAGCTGAAGAGTTATTAGAAATCGCTTTGGAATTATTGAAAAAAGAAGATATTAAACCAGACCAAGAAGCAAAAACTCATTTATTAGAGTATTTTACTAAGTTACATGAAATAAAAGATAAATTCTTTGCTAATGGTAGATTAGTAAGAAAAACCATTGAAAAAGCAGTAAAAAATCAACACTTAAGGCTTGCCGCTTTAAATCCTTCAGAAAGAACCACTGAAATGATTCAGACTTTAATTATTGATGATGTAAAAGAGTTTGTTGTCAATGATTTAACAGGTGGTAGAACCAAACAAATTGGATTTAAAAATTGAATAATCAATGATTTATATAAACTAAAAAGCCTTTCGGATTCTGAAAGGCTTTTGTTTTAAACAAAGCAAGTTTTAACACTAGAATTTATAATTAATTGCCAACTGTGTTCGGAAACCTCTTTGGGTACTATAAACTAACATATCACGATTTTTATCGTAGTTTTTACCATATAAAATAGCTCTTTGGTATGGCTGATTAAATACATCTATTACTAAAAGTTTTAACTCTAAATTTTTAAATTTTTTGGCAATTTGAAAATCCAGTACATGTCTCGGTAATTGCCAAATA
>CALLMJ010000125.1 GCA_938006875.1 uncultured Bacteroidia bacterium | reverse complement strand
AAACTGATTTAATAACAATTCTATGGCATACTTTTATTCATACAAAATATTATAATTTTTACAGCCTTTGTAATTAACAGGATTAAGATTTCATAATGGAACTATTGAAAGAAAAATATATCCCTGAAACCAGAACTACTTTTAATGAAAAGACATTTAATCAAACAGATCATATAATCTTTGAAGAATTTACTGTTGATGATAAAAGCTTTAAAGTGTACAAATCATTAAATGTAATTGATGAGCAATGGGATGATTTTGTTTATTCGGTTGAAAATTCTTGCTTCCAGCAATTAAGCGGTTGGGCTGATATTAAAAAGTTGGAAGGGTGGGATTTCATACGAATTATTTATGTAATTGATAATAAAATATTAGCCGGATATCAGTTATTAACTAAAAAAATCTTTTGGGGACTAAAAATAGCTTATTTGAATCACGGGCCTGTTATAAAAATCAAAGACGATGTATTTATCAAAATAATGTTTAACCATCTATTGAAAGTTTTACGAAAAGAAAAAGTTTTAATTTCGGTTATTTCGCCGTCTGAAAATTTTAATGAGATTAGAGATGATTTTAATTCGCATTATCAAAAAAATGTTATGTACAAAAAAATTATTGAAGCTGAGGCAGAGCTTGATTTGAGTCTGGATGAAAATACTTTACTAAAGAGAATGCTCAGGATGCGAAGACAAAATATAAAGAAAGGTGAGTTTTTTGAGCACAAAATTGTTGAAGGTGGTTATGAAGATCTTCAGGATTTTTTCAGTCTGATGGTTGAAACCTGCAAACGAAACAATGTTAAACCAAATCCCCCAAATTTTGAATCACTGGAAAAAATCTGGGAATATTTTCACAGCAGGAATTTGCTCAAACTTTATAAATTTCTAATCAAAGATGAATTAGTGTCCTCAATCCTTGCTTTCGAATACCAGGATAAATTCATTCCCTGGAAATATGGATGGTCAGGTAAACATTCTTCTCTGAAACCGAATGATGTATTCCATTGGGAATTATTGAAACTTGCCAAGTCAAAAGGTTTCACAAAATACAACTTAGGGGGAATTAATAAATCAGTTGCAGAGCGATTTTTATCAAAAGAATGTATGCTATCTAAGAAAGGACAAAAATCATCGACCTTCTTCAAGATGGGCTTTGGTTGTTACATAAAAAAATTACCTGAATCTTTTATATATATCTCTAATCCCCTGCTAAGAATGGTTTACAATTTCTTTATAACTATTCGTAAATAACTATAATAAATTTATAAAGACTTTTCGATATCTTATGCTTTCTAATTATCTCTGCTGTGGTTTTTGGTATTCATTTATGATGAATTTTTCATATAAGGTCTCTGCTAAGTATTCACCAATCAGATCGTAAGTTTTATCCTTATAATGCACATCATCATAAAAATATTCCAGATTCTTAGGAACCGCTCTTTCCAAATCGATTAAACTTACATTCATTTCTGAAGCTAATTTTCTTATAGCATCGTTGTACTTTTTAATTCCTTCAAAAGCTGTTTTATATGTCCATCTGATACCATCGCCGATAGCTTCTTTGTTAAGCATTGTCAGTGAGTTTAATTCTTCGTCAGTCATTTTATCTTTATAAATGTTTGGTTGAGTCATTAACATAATTCTTACACTATCAGATTTTGCCAAATCAATTAATGTAATGAGATTCCTCTTAAAAGAAATTAAACCCGGAAACTGATCGGTATTAATATCAATCGGCTTCTCTCTGTACCAGAGTAGTCTAATATTATTAAAAATAAACTCTGCGAGACTTCCATATTTAATCATAAGTGCTTCGGGTCCGAGGAAATGTCCGTAGTCATACCTGAAATTTCCATTACTAAATCTGGAAAAATCTGCGTTAACTAATAAATCATTGATATTATGCATAACTATCAGATAATCAGGTTTAAGATCTCGTAAATTTTGTATATAATTTATTAGAGTATGCTGGGTAGTGTACCACTGCTTGCCAAGGTTATAAAATTTAAATTTATCGGAATTAAATTTTGAATTGATTAGCGATTCAGTTATTGAAGGCCAATCTCTGCCGTTTTTATCTCTGAATTCAGTAGTTGAGCCACCTAAACAAAAAACATTCAGCTTATCTTTGGATATAGATTCAGGTATTGGTGGTTTTAGTTGCAGAAAAGTATGATATCTCTCAAGATTCATCCTGTATCTTTTTTTATAAAGATACTCTCCCACTGGATAAACAAGTAATATCATAAATAAAAATGTGAGTAATGAAAGAACAATAGAAGATATCTTTATTCTTCCTTGAAATAATCTAATGAATATAAAAATTGAAAATAGAACTATTAAAGGGAAAGTAATAAGAATAACAGTCGATAAAGTTTTAAATAAAGGATTTGCTTTTATAAAGATTTCATCGGGATAGAAAAATCCACGATAAATAAAAGCAGAAATTAATATGTAGATGGTGAGAAATATTACTCTTCTGACTGTAAAATTTTTTCTGATATCTTCCATATAAAATAAATCCACCTTATAATTCAATTGAAATTTACAATAATGATATAAGGAATAAAAGAGTATTTTGTTGAATATGAAAGATTAAATAATTTTAGTAGTGCTGTCAAAATAAAAATAAGAACTCAATCATAAACTCAAACTGCGATAAAATTCTTGATTGTTCAGCTTACTTTATGAATTGGATTCCATATCGTCCCGAATGGGACTTTTGATTCTTATAATCATACATATTTCTAGAAATATTCAATCCCTAAAAGGGATTAAACTAAATTTAATTCAATTTCAAATGAGTTTCTGTCCCAGGGGGACAATATATTTATAGAATGAGATAATCAGATCAAAAACCGGAAGTCCTGTCAGGAACAAAATATAAAATTATTTTGGAAAGCTTTGAATCAGGTATCCCGGATAATTCATTTTAATGAGATTTTTTTTACTTAAATAATTCTATTTTTGGTTCAAATGATTTAAATGTTCTTAGATTGTAACAAAATATTCCATAATTAAACTGATTTAATAACAATTCTATGGCATACTTTTATTCATACAAAATATTATAATTTTTACAGCCTTTGTAATTAACAGGATTAAGATTTCATAATGGAACTATTGAAAGAAAAATATATCCCTGAAACCAGAA
>CALLMJ010000124.1 GCA_938006875.1 uncultured Bacteroidia bacterium | reverse complement strand
ATATCTCCAACGGATAGAACTTGACTAGGAGAAGTACCTCTTCTAACGTTCATTCTGGATATATGCAATAAAGCATCATTTTTTAATCCTATATCTACAAATGCACCAAAATCCACTACATTTCTTACGGTACCACTTAAAACCATGCCCATTTGTAAATCCTCTAATGATAAAACATCAGAGCGTAATAATGGAGCTTGAACATCCTCACGAGGGTCCCTTCCGGGTTTGGATAAGTTTTCTACAATTAATTCAAAAGTATGAATATCTAAATTTAATTTTTCTAATAACTGTTTTTTTTTGTCGGACTTGAGATGCTTCAAAGCTAATGCTAATTCTGAAGATTTATTCAAAGGAATATTCATAAAATCAGCCATTTGATAAACTTTTTCATAACTTTCTGGGTGTATAGCTGTATTATCTAAAAACTCATTACCTTCACGAATACGTAAAAAACCTGCCGCTTGTTCAAAGACTTTTTCACCAACGCCTTTTACTGCTAAAAGTGATTTTCTATCTTTAAATGCCCCGTTTTTTGCTCTAAATTCTATAATATTATCGGCAATTCTTGTACTTAATCCAGAAATAAATGAAAGTAAAGCACTGGAAGCAGTATTTAAATCCACTCCTACTTCATTTACTGTAGATTCTACAACTGCTTTTAATTCATTTTCTAATAAATTTTGGTCAATATCATGTTGATATAAACCTACCCCAATAGATTTTGGGTCAATTTTTACTAGTTCTGCTAAGGGGTCTTGAACTCTTCTGGCAATACTTATATTTCCTCTTTGAGATGCATCTAAATGAGGGAATTCTTTTTTTGCTAGGGGCGAAACAGAATACACAGAAGCCCCAGCTTCATTAATAATTAAGTATTTACATTTTAAACGATACTTTTTTATGGTATTTGCTATAAATTGTTCTGTTTCTCTGCTTGCAGTTCCATTACCAATTGCAATAACCTCAACGTGATATTTTTCTACCAATTTTTGAAGGATATATTCAGATTCTAAAACTGCATTCCTCGGAGGAACAGGGTAAATAGTATCACCTTCTAAATAATTACCATTTTCATTAATCACACAAACTTTACAACCTGAAGAAAATCCTGGGTCTATACCCATAATAATTTTATTAAGCATAGGGGGTTGCATGAGCAAGTTTTTAAGATTTTCTGCGAATACTTTAGAAGCATGTAAATCCGCAATTTCTGTTAATTGATTACGAATTTCTCTTTCAATGGAGGGCAATAAATAACGCGTCAAACCCAATTTAATAGCTTGCTGATATTCTTCATAAAATAATAAATCTTCTTTGATTTTCAAAAATTTATTAATCCAATGAATCAAGTTTTCTTCCTCCAATTGAAGCCCAACAGATAAAATTCCTAGTTTTTCGCCTCTGTTTAATGCAAGGGTTTGATGAGGTTTAATTTTCGTAATTTCCATAGAAAAATCATCGTATAAATCAAATTTAAAAGCTTCTGGGTGGTCAGTTCTTTTCTTTTTAGAACCCAAAACAGCATTTTCGCTCATGGATTTTCTTGCAAAAGCCCTAATTTCTGCATTTTCTGTAATCATTTCGGCGATGATATATTGAGCACCGGTAATGGCTTCTTTGGGAGTATAAACTTCCCCTTTAACAAATTCTCTGATTATGGCGTTTTTATCTCCTGATTTTGAAGTTTGAATGAATTCTGCTAATGGCCCTAAACCATTTTCTAACGCAATGACCGCTTTAGTCTTTCTTTTGGGCTTATAGGGCAAGTACAAATCTTCCAAAACGTTACTATCCCAACAATTTTCAATTTGATATTTTAATTCGGAAGTAAGTTTACCTTGTTCTTCAATAGTTTTTAAAATAGTTTGTTTTCTTTGAATGAGTTCTTTAGCAAAATTCCAAGCTTTTTGAATATCACGAATTTGGTCTTCGTCTAAACCGCCAGTAACAGCTTTTCTGTAACGAGCAATAAATGGAACTGTTGCTTCTTGTTCTAATAATTGAACAGTAGCTTTTATACTTTTTTCCGAAATAGAAGTTAAGTTTTTAATAATTTCAATAATATCTATCATGTTATAAAAACAGGACAACAAATTTCGGTAATAAAAAATTACAGATTTAGCTATGTGAGTAAATCCCTTAAAAAGTGAAAAAAAACTTAAACTTAATTTCTATTTGTTATTTTGTTGAAAAAAAATACATAAAATATAAATTTTTATTTGGTTTCGGTTCATTGTTAGTATATCTTTGCAGCACTTGAACTCATTTTATTTCAAATAATGAAAAAAATTGCCGCATACTTTTTATTTATATTCATTTCAATTTCATTAACTTATTCTCAAAATAGTATAGTTTCTTATACAGAATTTGAAGATTTAAATCGTTTTTTTGAAACTGTTGATACTTCCTATTTCATAAAAAAAGATTTTCCAAGTTCTAAGTGGCATGGAAGAGTAATAAATCCTTTCAAGTTCGATATGACTAATTTTAAAGAAAGTGTAGAATTTGCTTTAAATGAAGGGGAAGTGCATCAATTTCATTGTCCACACAATGGAAGGATTACTTCTTGTTTTGGTCCTAGATGGGGAAGTTTTCATTATGGAACAGATATTTTATTAAATATAGGGGATACGGTTTACGCAGCAATGGACGGTATTGCAAGAATTGTAACTTGGGAACCCGGATATGGAAATTTTATAGTTTTATCCCATGAAGGTGGATTAGAAACATTATATGGACACTTATCAGGCTTTATTGTGAAACCTGAAGATACCATTAAAGTAGGGCAACCCATTGCTTTTGGTGGTAATACTGGTTACAGTACAGGCCCTCATTTACATTTTGAAATTCGTTATTTAGGTTCTCCTATAAATGCAGAAAAAGTTTTTGACTTTTATAAAAAGAAACTTAAAACCGATTATTTAGTAATTAATTCCAAAACTTATGAACACTTAAAAAATAATCTTCATAAAGGTTATTCTGCTCCTGTGAACAATTATGGTGGTTCAGGTGCTTTATATCATACTATCAAATATGGAGATTGTCTTTATAATCTGGCTATTAAATATGGAACTTCTGTAAATAAAATTTGTGCTTTGAATGGTATTTCTGCTAACGCAAAATTGATGCCTGGAAAAACTTTAAGAGTTCGGTAACTATTATTACTTTCATTCCAAAAATTCTCACTAATTTTGCATTCAATTTGCATAATTATTGAATGAACGCCCATGCAAAAAAATCATACAGTATCAGAATCAAAATTTCCTCTTAACAAAGAAAATTTATCCTCTTTAAAGTTTTTTATTCCATTTTTTAAACCTTATTTCGGTATATTTTTCATAGGAATGATATGTTTGTTGCTTTCTACTGCAACTTCTTTGATTTTTCCCTACGCTATCGGTAATATTTTAGACGTTTCATTAAAAAAAGAAGGTTCTGAATTTACTCAATCCATGTATGAATTAGCTTTATTTATGTTGCTAATTTTAACAGCCCAAGCATTTTTTTCCTTTTTTAGAATTATTACTTTCACCAGAGTTTCCGAAAATGTTATTGCTAACATCAGAAAACAGCTATATAGCCACCTCATACAAATGCCCATGGATTTTTTTCATCAACAAAGAGTAGGTGATTTGAATAGCAGATTAACTGCCGATTTATCTCAAATTTCTGATACTTTTATTCTTACCCTACCTGAATTATTAAGAGGAATCATTAATTTAGTGATTGGAATTGTCGTGATTTTTTGGATTTCCTCCAAATTAACTTTTGTCATGTTAGCCTCTTTTCCTATTGTGATTGTTGGAGCAATTATTTTTGGGAAGTACATCAAAAAACTCTCTAAGCAAGTTCAAGATGAATTGGCTCAAACTTCTACCATTGCACAAGAAACCTTTTTGGGAATCTTAAATGTAAAAACTTTTACCAATGAAGATTTTGAAAAAAAAAGATACTCCAATTCTATTGAAAAAACGGTAAATTTAGCATTAAGAGCCTCATGGTTTAGAGCAGCTTTTGCTTCATTTATTATTTTTTGCTTGTTTGGTGCGATCATATTAATTGTGGCTTATGGAGCATATTTAGTTCAAAATCAAGAAATTACAGTAGGTAAACTTACTCAATTTGTCATTTATACCGTTTTTGTAGGTGCCGCTTTTGGAGGTTTTAGTGAATATTACGCTCAAATACAAAAAACTCTTGGTGCTACTCAAAGAGTTCGTGAACTGTTTCAAGAAACTACTGAAAATTTACAACTCCCTTCTGTTCTAAAAGATTTTCAAGGAAATATAAAATTTGAAAATATACATTTTGCTTATCCAAGCCGACCAGAATTTATGGTTTTACAAGGGGTAAGTTTTGAAATGAAATCAGGAGAAGTAACTGCTTTAGTAGGTTCAAGTGGAGCAGGAAAATCTACCATCGCCCAATTACTCATGAGGTTATATGAACCTACTCATGGCACCATATTTTTAGATGGTAATCCTATTCATCAAATTAGTTTGTCGGATTTAAGAAAACAAATTGCTATTGTACCTCAAGATGTTCTATTGTTTGGTGGAACTATTAAAGAAAATATTTTATACGGAAATTTGAATGCGACTTCTGATGAAGTTATTCAAGCAGCAAAATTAGCGAATGCTCATGAATTTATTTCTAGTTTTCCAGAAAATTATGAAACGATTGTAGGAGAAAGAGGAGTAAAACTCTCTGGTGGACAAAGACAAAGAATTGCTATTGCAAGAGCCCTATTAAAAAATCCCAAAATTTTAATATTAGATGAAGCCACTTCTTCTTTAGATTCAGAATCTGAACATTTAGTTCAAGAAGCTTTAAACATTCTAATGAAAGGAAGAACTACCTTAGTTATCGCCCATAGATTATCTACTATCAAATCTGCACATCAAATTTTAGTATTACAAAATGGAAGAATTATAGAAAAAGGCACTCACGAAGAACTTATTCAAAACCTAGAAAGTGCCTACTTCAAATTTGCTGAACTTCAATTTCAAAATTAGTTTCAATCTTTTCTAAAAATCACTATTTATGATGAATCCAAACATAAAAGAAAGTTTGAAATCATGATTATTTATTTTATTCCATAAAATTCCGAAAGAATTTATATTTTTGCAATGTATTTTATGGAACCGAACAAGAATCTTTTCATTAGAGTGGGTTTAGCTATATTAGTGATTAGCCTTTTTGCTATTGGCTTTTACTACTATTCTGATAACCAAAAACTTAAAAAAGAAAAAATTAATCTTGAAGAAACTAAAATTGAACTTCAAAATGAAATTAAAGATTTGGATAACAAACTTACTGAATTAGAATCTGTTATCAATGACAAAAATACCGAAGTTGAAACAAAAGATCGTAAAATTCAAGAACTTCAAAAAGAACTAAATAATCTTCAAAATTTAGTAAAAAAATATCAAAGTGAAGGCAAACTTACCAAAGCTAAAGCAGAACAGTTGCAAGGTCAATTAGACCAAAAGAATTTTTATATTGCTAAATATCAGCAAGAAATCAATAGATTAAAAGAAGAAAACCAGAAATTGAAAGAAAAAATCGAAAACTTAAATTATACCATAAAAGAACGTGATAGTTTGAATGAAGTTTTAAAAGAAGATATTTCCTTAAAAGAAACGAAGTTAGAAGCGGCTTCTATATTAAAAGCAACAGATTTTGTAATTTATAATATTAATTCACGTGGTAAAGAAAGTACAGATGATGTTTTTAAAGCAAGGCAACTACATGATATTAAAGTTTGTTTTAAAATACAAGAAAATAATATTGCTGAAATAGGGATTAGAAATATTTATATACAAATTATAAGCCCAACTAAAGAAATCTTAAAACAATTCAAAAAAAATTCGGGATATTTTACGCATAGAAATCGTGAAGAAGTTTATTCAACCAAAATCCAAATTAACTATCAAAGAACAGAAATTCAAGCATGTGGAATTTTTTCCAAACCCGAGGACTTAAATTATGAAAAAGGTCAATATAAAGTTGTAGTTTTTGCGGATGGTTATGAAATTGGTAAATCAACTTTTTTAGTGAAATGAAACCTGAAGAAATCTTAAAAAAATACCAATTAAAAATTACCAATGCTAGAATAAAAGTTTTGGAATTATTTCAAAATCATAATTTTGCTTTATCCCAACCTTTTTTAGAAAAAAATATAGAACTTATAGATAGGGTTACACTTTATAGAACACTTAATACATTTGAGGAAATAGGATTAATACACAAAGTTATAGATGATTCATTTACATTAAAATATGCTTTATGTTCGGAGGTTTGTTTACATCAAAATAATCATAAACATGAGCATATTCATTTTCAATGTGTTAAGTGTAATCAAACTACTTGCTTAGATGTGAAAATTCCCTTAATTAAACTTCCTGAAGGATATCAAATTGAGGAGTATCATTTTTCAATGAAGGGAATATGTAAAAACTGTGTCATATAGCAAGGATTATTATTTTAGACAAAATGTCTGATGTATTTTTTTCATCAAAAGAAATTTTTTTTCATGGTTAATTGTGTTTGCTAAATAGTTCAAGAGGAAAATTTTCTATTTTATTAGCTAAAATAAAAAAATATTGCATACTTCTTAATACAAAAGAAATGACATAATGACATGTTTTAAAATTGGCACAAAAATAGATGTTACCATAACAGAAATTTAAACTTCATATATTATGGCATTAAATGTTAAACCATTAGCAGATCGCGTAATTATAAAACCTTCCTCAGCAGAATCTGTAACTGCTGCGGGTATCATTATTCCTGATACCGTTAAAGAAAAACCACAAAAAGGAGAAGTTATTGCTGTAGGTTCAGGAAAAAAAGATGAACCTATGACTGTTAAAGTGGGTGATGTAGTTCTGTATGGAAAATATGCAGGAACTGAAATTCAAATTGATGGTAACGACTACCTCATTATGCGTGAATCTGATATTTTGGCAATTATCTAAATTTAAAAAACAAAAAAGTTATGGCAAAAATTATTAAATTTGACATTGAAGCAAGAGACTTATTAAAAAAAGGCGTTGATACTTTAGCCAACGCAGTAAAAGTAACTTTAGGTCCAAGAGGACGTAACGTCGTAATTGACAAAAAATACGGTGCTCCATTAGTTACTAAAGACGGTGTTACTGTTGCAAAAGAAATTGAATTAAAAGATGCTATCGAGAACATGGGAGCACAAATGGTAAAAGAAGTAGCATCTAAAACTGCTGATGTTGCTGGTGATGGTACAACTACTGCTACTGTTCTTGCTCAAGCTATTGTAAGAGAAGGACTTAAAAATGTTGCTGCGGGTGCTAACCCTATGGAAATAAAAAGAGGGATTGATGAAGCTACTAAAGTAGTTGTAGAAAAATTGAAAAAAATCTCTAAATCTATTTCTGATGATAAAGAAATTGCTCAAGTTGGTACAATTTCAGCAAACGGAGACTCCGAAATCGGTGAATTAATTGCAAAAGCAATGAAAGAAGTAGGTAAAGATGGTGTTATCACTGTTGAAGAAGCAAAAGGTATTGATACCTACTTAGAAACTGTTAAAGGTATGCAGTTTGATAGAGGTTATGTTTCTCCATATTTTGTTACTAATGCTGAAACTATGACCGTAGAATTGGATAATCCTTATATCCTCATCTACGATAAAAAAATCTCTAATATGAAAGAGTTACTTCCAATTTTAGAAAAAACTCTACAAACTGGAAAACCTTTGTTAATCATCGCTGAAGAAATTGAAGGTGAGGCATTAGCAACATTAGTAGTAAATAGAATTAGAGGTTCATTAAAAGTTGCGGCTGTAAAAGCTCCAGGTTTTGGAGATAGAAGAAAAGCCATGTTAGAAGATATAGCTATCTTAACGGGTGGTCAAGTAATTTCAGAAGAAAAAGGATATAGATTAGAAGATGCTCAATTAGATTATTTAGGAAGAGCAAATAAAATTACTATTGATAAGGACAATACAACTATTGTAGATGGATTAGGCTCTAAAGAAGATATTCAAAAAAGAATTAACGAAATTAAAGCTCAAATCCAGACTACTACTTCTGAATACGACAAAGAAAAATTACAAGAAAGATTAGCCAAATTATCGGGTGGTGTAGCCGTTATTTATATTGGTGCACCAACAGAAGTGGAAATGAAAGAGAAAAAAGCAAGAGTAGAAGATGCTCTTCATGCTACAAGAGCCGCAGTAGCAGAAGGTATTGTTCCTGGTGGAGGCGTTGCTTTAATTAGATGTATTCCTGATTTATTACCTGGCAAAGGCGGTATCAATGATAGATTATTAAAAGGTGATACAGGAATTGGTATTGCAATTGTTAGAAGAGCATTAGAAGAACCTTTAAGACAAATCGTAGAAAATGCAGGTTTAGAAGGTGCTGTTATTATTGAAAAAGTAAAAGAAGGTGAAAATGACTACGGATATAATGCAAGAACAGAACAATTTGAA
The DNA here is from genome assembly GCA_938006875.1 of uncultured Bacteroidia bacterium. Classification (GTDB taxonomy): domain Bacteria; phylum Bacteroidota; class Bacteroidia; order J057; family CALLMJ01; genus CALLMJ01. Next base: position 11,372 of record CALLMJ010000124.1, on the reverse strand, counting down.
AATATGTTTGAGTCTGGTGTCATTGACCCCACTAAAGTTACCAGAACTGCATTAGAAAATGCTGCTTCTATTGCTTCTATGCTATTAACGACTGAATGTGTAATCACTGACGAACCCGAAGAAAAAGCCCCTGCTATGCCAAATCCTGGAATGGGTGGTATGGGTGGTATGTACTAAAATAAATCATAAAACCAATCAGTTAAAAACCTGTTTCATCTTTGAAACAGGTTTTTTTATGAAATTAATCAATAATAATAAAATATTGATTAGTTTTGCAACACCTTGACTTTATTAATGACAGACAATCTCATTAAACCATTACAAAGATTTTTTAGACTTATATTTGTTGATAGGGATATACTTTATAAGCTTTATATTTATGCTATATTTCTCGGAGGGCTTAACCTAACTCTACCACTTGGAGTTCAGGCTATTATGAGTCTTATCTCTAGTGGTCGTATCAATACTACATGGATTACTTTGATTGCTTTTACTATTATCGGTATTGCCTTCTACGGTATAACCAATTTTTTTCAAATGCAACTTCTAGAAAAATTACAACAGCGTATCTTTACTCGTGCCGCATTTGAATTTGCTTATCGTATTCCCCGAATGCAATTAGACTACATTACCAAGTACTATCCGCCTGAATTAGTCAATCGTTTCTTTGACATCCTTACTATCCAAAAAGGTTTATCCAAAATTTTAATGGATTTTTCTACTTCCGTCTTACAAATATTATTCGGATTAATCCTTTTAGGATTTTATCACCCTGTTTTTGTTATTTTTGGTTTCTTTTTATTAACGATTCTTATAGCTATTATCTACTTTACAGGACCATTAGGAATGGAATCTTCTATTAAAGAATCAAAATACAAATATGAAATTGTTTACTGGCTTGAGGAACTTGCTAGAACTCTTGAGACTTTTAAATTAGCGGGTAGCACCGATATTGCAAACGAAAAAACTAACAAACTTACTCAAAAATATTTAGAATATCGTACTAAGCATTTTAAAATTTTAGCTTTTCAATACTCTACTATCGTAGTTTTTAAGATTTTAGTAACCGCAGGGCTCTTAATTTTGGGGTCGTTCCTAGTTATTAGTAAAGAAATTAACGTAGCTCAATTTGTTGCATCAGAGATTGTGATTATCTTGGTAATGAGTTCCACAGAAAAATTAATTACCTCCATGGAGACCATTTACGATGTTTTAACAGCACTTGATAAAATTGGTTATGTTACGGATATCCCATTAGAAAAGATAGAAGGAATTTCTTTTGAAAAAAAAGATACTGACCTTGGAATGCAAATTAATATTCGTGATTTGCATTATCAGTATCCTTATGCAGAGTTTCCTGCTATCAATGGTATCAATTTGGACATAAAACCCAACGAAAAAGTTTGTATTGCTGGTTTTTCAGGAGCTGGAAAAACAACCTTAGTTACGTTAATAGCTGGTTTATTAGAAAATTATGAAGGGGTTATTAGTTATAATGGCGCTACCTTTCTTAGTTTAGATAGAAGAAGTTTACGTTCCTATATTGGAGACTCTCTCTCTAAAGAATTAATTTTTCATGGCTCCATTGAAGAAAATATTATGCTATCCAAAGAAAATATAAATAGAGAAACGCTTTTATGGGCCACAGATGCCGTCAATTTAACAGAGTCTATCTTAAAGTTACCATTAGGTTTTCATACTATTTTGCAACCTGAAGATAAACGTTTTCCCAGTAGTTTTTTAAGAAAAATTGTCCTTGCAAGAGCTTTCGCTGAAAAACCTAAACTCATCGTAATGGATGAACTTGTTTACGGTTTTAATAAAACCGATTTTAATAAAATAGTCAATACGCTCACTAATCCCAATAATAATTGGACACTTGTAATCGTTTCTCATAATCCTCATATCGCTAAAAATTGTGATAAAATTCTTATTATGAAAGATGGTCAAATTATAGATGAAGGGAACTTTGCTCAAATTCAAAATAAACCTTATTTTAGTGAAATTTTTAATTCGTAATATCTTATGCTAAACATTTCTGACAACGATAAAGAAGTTTTAGTCAATCCTGATGAATATCTAGCATTTCATAAAATCTATAAAGCCGAAGCAGGCATGAAGATGATAAGATATTTCATGATTGTTGTTTTGGTGGGTTTTTTTTTGTTATTTATGCCTTGGACACAAACAGTTGACGGATATGGGAAAATCACTGCGCTGTATCCTAATCAAAAACCCCAGAATATCAATGCTATTGTAGGAGGAAGGATAATTAAGTGGTATGTAAGAGAAGGGCAGAAAGTCAAAAAAGGTGATACCTTAGTACATTTAGCAGAAATAAAAGATGCTTATTGGGACCCCGCTCTTTTAGAAAGAACCCGTCAACAACTACAAGCAAAAGAAGCCGCTTTGATTGCTTATCAAAATAAAATTAAATTTTATGATGACCAACTTAATATGATTAGTCAAGGGCTACGTTTGAAATTAGAACAAGCTGAAAACAAAGTTAAACAAGGTTTGATGAAGGTTTCTATTGATTCTGCTGACCTTAAAGCCATTGAATTGGACGCTCAGATTGCTCTTGAACGTTTAAATAGACAAGAACAACTCTATAAACAAGGTATAGTTTCCCTTAATGATTTAGAAACAAGACGTTTAAAATACAGAGAAACTCAATCTAAAGTAATCGCTCAATCTAATAAACTTCTTCAAAGTAGAAATGAACTCGAAAATGCTAAAATTGAGTTAGATGCTTTAAGAGCACAATATAATAAAGACCTTTTTAAAGCAGAATCAGAAAAACAATCTGCTGTTTCTGATAAAATGCAAGCGGAAGCTGAAATTGCTAAATTAAAAAATCAATTAACCAACTATGAACTAAGACAAGCAAACTATTACATTCTCGCTCCTCAAGATGGTTTTATTTCAGAACTCTATAAAACAGGTATTGGTGAAATTATCAAAGAAGGAGAAACTTTATTAACTATTCTGCCTTCTAATTATCAGCCTGCTATTGAAATGTTTGTAAACGCTTATGATATACCTTTAATTGTAGAAAATGCTAGTGTAAGAATCATGTTTGATGGGTGGCCTGCTTTTGTTTTTTCGGGTTGGCCTAATGCTTCTTTTGGTACTTTCGGTGGTAAAATTTTTACTTATGACCAAATTGTCAATAAAGAAGGTAAATTTAGGGTATTAGTCGTTCCTGACTCCTCAGAGCAACCATGGCCTAGAATTTTAAAAGTTGGTTCTGGTGCTTTAACTTGGACTATGCTTAATGACGTTCCTATTTGGTGGGAACTCTGGCGTATCTTTAATGGTTTCCCACCCGATTTTTATGACCAATCTGAGCAATCTTTAAAAGATTCTAAGAAAAAATCTAAAAATAAAGATAAAGAAAACAATAAAGAAAAAAAATGAAAAAATTAATATTTCTTTTTTGTAGTTGTTTTTTTTCATTAAATGCTCAAAAAATATTGACTTTTGATGAATACATGGACTACGTTTCTAATTATCACCCTGTTGCTAAAGCTGCTAATTTACAAGTTCAAAGAGGTGGTCTTTTTATTCGTGAAGCTCGTGGTAATTTTGACCCCACCATAAATTATCAAAATAAATTAAAATCTTTTGATGGAAAAACCTATTACTTCAATCAATTTGCTGATTTTACCGTTCCTCTTTGGTGGAATTTAGATTTAAAATCTTCTTGGGAAAGAAATTATGGTACTAAACTGAATTCAGAGAATTACACGCCTATGGAAGGTTTATTTTCTTTAGGTATTTCTGTGCCTATTACTCAATCTTTGATTGTAGATGCACGAAGAAATGCCGTTCAAATTGCAAAAGCTATGGCTCAAATGGCTTACGCAGAACAACAACTCATTCTCAACGATCTTTTATTTGATGCTGCTCTTGCGTACTTAGATTGGTCTTTAGCCTTTAAACAAGCCCAACAATTTGAACAAGTCATAAATATCGCTCAAAAAAGAAAAGAATTTATCGTATCCCAATTTGAAAATGGTTTTGCCTCTGAATTGGATACTACTGATGCTTTTAACAATTTAATCAATAGACAAATTGAAGCCAGAGAAAACTTGGTTTCCTTAAATAATTCTCGATTTGGTGTTTCTAACTTCTTATGGAGTGAAGACAATACTCCGATAGAATTAAGTGATGATTTAATACCACAATCTATTGATTCCTTAAACTTACCTCCTGTACAAAATACTTTAGACTGGATTGACCAACATCCCTTTATCCAAAAATATGAAGCCAAAGCACGACAACTACGATTAGAAAGAAAATTAAAAATTTCAAAACTACTCCCAAAATCTATTGCGGAATATAACTTCCTTACTTACCCCTCGCGTTTTGATAAACTTGGAAATTATCCTTTATATGAATCTTACAAAGCAGGAATTAAATTTTCTATGCCTCTGTTTTTAAGAGAGGAAAGAGCAAATGTAGGTTTCGCAAATATCAAAATTCAAGAAAATGATTTTTCCTTAGTGTTTAAACGTTTAGAACTCAAAAATAAATTTTTAGCCTATTATAATAGTTACCTTTTGTTTCAAGAACAATTATTAGACGTTAATGTAGCGATTAAAAATTATCAAAGGCTTTACGAAGGTGAATTTCAACGTTTTCAAATTGGGGAAACCAATGTGCTCATTTTAATTATCCGTGAAAATACTTTATTAAATAATCAACTAAAGCTTTGGTCAACATGGCAAAAATATTTAAAATCCAATTTAGCAAGTTTATGGACCAGTGCAAAACTGATTGAAAGTTATGGAAAATAATTTTTTTAATCTTTTGATTGAGAGAAGTGTGAGGGATGCGAAGGGTACAATTCGAAAATACTCATTGACAAAAGAATTGGTACTGCCTTTGAGCAAGAAAAAGTTGAGTTCTCCGAAAAGCTGAAAAGAAGAGAAACCCGCTTCAGAAAGCCCAGTGTAAACGTAGCAAGCCCGACCTGAACGAATTGAAGGACACGCCTAAACCATTATCTATTTACCTCCCTAATTGCATAGGATTGACCCCTTTTTCATTATTTTGCTTAAAGAGTTGAAATTTATTTAATCCTAATTCAGGAGGAAAAACGTTGTTTTGGGTATCAATATCAGCGGTTTCAGCGAATGGATCTAAAATAAATTTCTTTACAGGTTTTTGAGTAATAAATAATTTAGTAACTTTTTGATTGTTTTTTCTCCAAATTTCAGCAGGAATACGTTTTACTTCATGGGTTCCATCTTCATACAGCAACTGAAGAATAATCGGCATTATTAAACCTCCTTTGTTTTCAAAAGATACCAAATAAAATTGGTTTTTTTCATTGAGTTTGTTTTTTTCTTCTTCCGTTAAAGTACTCAAAAAGCGTTGATAATTTTTTCTTTCATATTCAAAAACATTCAATTCATCGTAAGAATTATAAAAATCTAGAATTTCGGGGTGGTCATCGGAACGTACTTTTTTAATAGCTTGTGCATCACGTTGTTTTGCGATGGACTTGGGTTTATTATCTCTTTGGGCTTTTTGCCAAGGTTTTTCGATGTCAGGGTTTTGAGAATCAATGTTATACCATTTTACATCGGAAATAGCAATATCCACAGCATCGGTAGAATAAAACCAGCCTCTCCAAAACCAATCTAAATCGACACCCGTTGCATCTTCCATAGTTCTGAAAAAATCAGCAGGTTCGGGGTGTTTAAATGCCCAACGTTGAGCATAGGTTTTGAAAGCAAAGTCAAAAAGTTCTCTACCTAAAATCGTTTCACGTAAAATATTTAATGCTGCGGCAGGTTTAGAATAAGCGTTGTTACCAAATTGTGTAATACTTTCAGAATTCGTCATAATAGGTTCAAGCCCAGATTTTTCACCTGACATATAAGCAATTACTGAGCTGGGTTCTCCCCTTCGCGTTGGATAATCTTTTTCCCATTCTTTCTCTGCTAAATATTGAGTAAAAGTATTTAAGCCCTCATCCATCCAAGTCCATTGCCGTTCGTCAGAGGAAATAATCATAGGAAAGAAATTATGTCCAACTTCATGAATAATGACAGAAATTAGACCATATTTAGTGAATTTGTGGTAAGTTCCATCAGGTTCAGGTCTAGGACCATTAAAACAAATCATAGGGTATTCCATGCCATAAACCGGACCATTGACAGAAATCGCAACGGGATAAGGGTAATCAATTGTATATCTTGAATAAACCTCTAATGTATGAGCAACTGCATGAGTAGAATATTTTTCCCATAATGGATTACCCTCTTTAGGATAATAAGACATAGCCATAACCGTTTGATTTCCCATTTTGACCCCAAGAGCATCCCAAATAAATTTACGAGAAGAAGCAAAGGCAAAATCTCTAACATTTTTTGCTACATATTTCCATGTTTTGGTAGTATTAGATTTCGGAGAAGTTTCATTTTTGATTGCCTCATCTTGGGTAATAATTAAAACAGGTTTATTAGAGGTTTTGGCTTTTTCCAACCTTTGAATTTGGGTATTCGTTAAAACTTCATTAGGATTTTGTAAAACTCCCGTAGCAGCAACGACATGGTCAGAAGGAACAGTAATATTAACGACATAATCCCCAAATTCTAATGCAAATTCTCCATTTCCTAAATATTGTTTATGTTGCCAACCTCTCACGTCATTATACACACACATTCTGGGGAACCAATGTGCCATTTCATAAATATAATTACCGTCTTTTTCAAAATATTCATAACCTGTTCTACCACCATGAGTTTTGTGGTTATTGATTGTAAAAGACCATTCCACTTTGAATTTAAAAGCGGATTTAGGTTCTAAAACTCTGGGTAAATCCACACGCATCATGGTTTTTACGACTGTGAATTTTAAAGAATTTCCTTTTTCATCAAAAACTTTTAAATCTTTAATACCCCCATCAAATTCTTGCTTTTTCCATTGATTATAAGTATCAAAAGAAACTTTTTCTAATTTATCTGAATGGGTTTCAGTTAGATAAGTATCCGAATTTTTATCAAAAATGTTTTGGTCTAATTGGAGCCACAAATAATGAAGCTTATCGGGAGAATTGTTGTAGTAAACAATAGTTTCCTTACCGATGATACGTTGTTTTTGGTCATCAAGGGTAACATCAATAAAATAATCGGCTCTTTGTTGCCAATAATCATGCCCAGGTGCACCCGATGCAGTTCTATACGTATTTGGTGTAGGTAACCATTCCTCAAGTTGATGAAATTTAGAAGAGTTATATTGAGCATATAAATGAACCGCGAAGTTCAAAATCAAATTGATAAATAATAGTTTTTTGACCATTTTAAAAAACTTAAACGCAAAAATAATTGATATTTCGTTTCACATAGGTTTATGTAATGATAATTTTTTTCTACTGTAATATTTTTGACGTTTATTTAGTTATTTCCTTTCAAAACAATAAAAAGTATTTAGTTTTTGTAACCTAAAACTACTCTATCTTTTCCAAAATCATCTTGAATAACTTCAATGTTTCGAAAATTAAAAGAATTTAAAATATTTTTTACGTCAGTAGCATATTGAAAATGAACCTCGTAAATTAGAAACCCATTATTTTTCAGCCAATTAGTGGCTAATTGTGTAATTTTTTCATAAAAAACCAAAGGGTTATCACCTGAAAATAATGCAATTGACGGTTCGTAATTCACAACATGTTCTTTTAATTGAAATTTTTCTGATATAGGTAGATAAGGAGGATTACTAATAATTACATCTAAATTTTCAAAGTCATTCCACTGAAAATCAAAAATACTTTTTTGTATCCAATGAATATAAACGTTATGAATTTGAGCATTTTTTAGGGCTACTTCAATCGCTTCTTGAGAAATCTCAATAGCTTGAATATCAAAATGAAATAATTGTTTTTTTAAAGCTATGGGAATACAACCTGAACCTGAACAAACATCTAAAATTTTACCCTTTTCAACATTTGATAAACTAGAAAGTACTTTACGAACCAAAATTTCTGTTTCTGGGCGTGGAATTAATACATGGTAGTTTACGTAAAAAGGTAAATTCATAAAATAGGCTTTTTCCACAACATATTGAACAGGCATTTTATTTAGTAAATTTTGGTAATCATTCCATAAAATTTCAGGTGAACCTAATGGATTATCTAAATTTAAAACCCACTCTTTTAAAGACCAATGGTTTCTTTCCAGAATCCAATAATTAAATACCGATTGAGCTTCATTTTCACCATAATATTCAACGAGATTTTGAATAAAAATTGACTTTAATTTTCTATAACTAAGTTGGGAGAATTCGTGGAAATCCATTGTTTACAAAATTCAATAAGTTGAGGGAAAAAAATTAGAAAATAACTTTCTAACTCTGAATAATAATTTTTTAAGTCATTAATAGCTAATTCTAAGTTGGGTTTTGAAATTATTTTATTTCCAAGCTGTTTTAAGGTTAATTCAATGCCTTCAAAGGTTTTATATTCTACTAAACGGTTGGTTTTTGTAGCAAAATCTATAAAATCTTGGATATAAGGAGGTATAAATTGTTTATTTTTATTTAAAATATTTAAGCAATTATCTACAAAAATTTGTAAAGGTAAATGGTGATAAAAATCCCAATTTTTAGCTAAGAAATGATCCATAAAAATATCATTAATTATAGGAGAGTATCTACCATGATTTTTAGCTAAGATTTGCACCATTTTTAAAACGATAGAATTTTTATCGGTAAAATTATCAATTTGTCTATGCAGTAAAATTCCTTTTTGAATATCTTCAGGAAATTGTAAATATTGATTTCCTTTGATTTTGTCAGCAATAAAATTTCCAACGAGTAATTTTTCGTTACCAAAGGATAAGAAAGCGTGAGCAAGGAAATTCACAGATATAGCTTTTTGCAAATATACTAAAAAGTTTATCTAAAAGTCAAGGTAAAATAAAATTTAGATTTGTTGAAATTTTTCTATTGATATCATAATGGTAACAAGAAGTTACTTTTCCTTTTTAAGTTCAAGAAGGTCAAAATCAGGTACTGAAATTTTAGCAATTTTTATAAATAAATTTTGTCATAAAATGTAACTTGGTATCAAGTTTGAGCGTTTAATATATAAAAAAACGTATGAAATTGAATTGGGAAGAAACTTCAAAAATCCTTTTAATTGCCGGAATTAGCAGCATTTTAACAGTCGGAGCTTTTAAACTTTTTGAAAAAGACAATGTAAAAGTTGTTTATGAGCAACAACAACCTATTCGTTTAACGGATTATAAACTACCCGAAGGTTTGGTAGATTTTCGTTTAGCTGCTAAAATTGCTAATCCTGCGGTTGTGCATATAAAAACCTCGGGTTCAAGAAGTTCTGATGACACCAAAGAATTTAGTAATCCCTTTGATTTTTTTGGATTTCCTTTTGACAAATTTGATAGGTTCGGGCCATCAGAAGCTACGGGTAGCGGTGTTATTTTAACAAACAATGGATACATAGTTACCAACAATCATGTAATTGAAGGTGGTTCAAATTATGAAATTACTTTGTTTGATAACCGAAAATTTGATGCGAAATTAATAGGAAAAGATCCTTCTACGGATTTAGCTTTATTGAAAATTGAAGCAGAAGGATTACCATTTTTAAAATTTGGTGATTCTGATAAAATTGAGGTGGGAGAGTGGTGTGTAGCTGTGGGAAATCCTTTTAATTTAACCTCAACAGTTACTGCGGGGATTGTAAGTGCAAAAGGGCGTAATATCAATATTTTAAATGATAAATTTAAAATTGAGTCATTTATTCAAACTGATGCAGCAGTGAACCCCGGAAATTCTGGTGGTGCTTTAGTAACTTTAACAGGCGAATTAATTGGTATTAATACAGCTATCGCTTCTAGAACTGGTTCTTATTCGGGTTATTCTTTTGCTATTCCTTCTAGAATTGTACAAAAAGTTGTCAATGACTTAATGGAATTTGGGAAAGTTCAGAGGGGTTTCTTGGGAGTTTCTATTCAGGATTTGAACGCAAAATTGGCTAATGAATATGACATCAATAGAAATAAAGGTGTTTATATTGCAGGAGTGAATCCGGGTTCTGGTGCTGAACATGCAGGAATACAAAAAGGTGATGTAATCTTCAAAATTAATGATATTGAAGTGAATAATTCTGCTGAAATGCAAGAACAAATCGGTAGATTAAGACCAGGAGATAAAGTTAAAGTGACTTATTTGAGAAATAATAAAGAATATACCACAATTGTTACTTTGAAAAACGCACAAGGTTCTGAAAAATTGACAGCTAAATCTGACAAAAATTCAATATCAGATTTCAAAAAAGAGTTGGGTGCAGATTTAAGAAATCTTACTTCCGATGAAAAAAGAAGATTTGAAACTCAGGGTGGGGTTGTGGTCTTAAATTTAGGTAATGGTAAATTGAAACAAGCCGGTGTAAAAGAAGGTTTTATTATTCAAAAAATTAATAAAAAAACTGTCAATACTGTTGATGATGTAATGGAGGCATTGGCTGATAATGACGGTGGTACATTAATTGAAGGAAAATATCCTAATGGAACGAAAGCATTTTATGCTATCGGCTGGTAATCAAATTTATAAAAAGAATGTAACGAAAAGGGTTTATTATTGCCCTTTTTGTTTTTTATTATTGAAAAAATAGAAAAGCAACTAGAAAGCTATTTATGAACATTTTGAAGGTTAGTGGTAAAGAAGTTAAAGATTGGTTAAATTTAGTTTTAAAAGATAAAAATTGAAAAAATATTCATAAACCTATCGTAAAAACATCTACACTCAAAAGCAGTGATTCAGTATCTAATTTCAATAAAAGAGGAATTAGCAAAACGGGATAATTGCAGCCTATTCACCCTTGGTACAATTTTAGTAGAACACAAAGTTTAGACAACAGTTTGGGGAAAAAATCGGTACGACTGCGCCTACTCAGCCACCTTATAGATACAGGTCGTTGAGTAGTGAGCGAGGCGAACGCACCGAAATGACTATTTATGCAGAAAACGGTGGCTTCTGTATTCAGCCACCTTATAGAAACAGGTCGTTGAGTGGTGGCTTCGGTACGGCTACGCCTACTCAATGACCAAAGTTCAAAATCTCGTATGAATAAAAAACCTAATTTGGAAATGGAGAAGTTGAAACCACTAACAGGGGAAATGTTAAAATAGGAAGAATTACTATGCATATTATGAAGTTAAGCAATGCCACATTTATATAGCAGGCGAATCTTTGTGTTTGGGAAAATAGTTTCTACGGTTGGGAAATTTATTCTTAACTATTTCTTTCAATATTTTCATATTTGTAGTACAAATTTTAATTAAAAATAATATGATTAAAATATTCGTAAAAATTACAGTAATTATAACACTTGTTCA
>CALLMJ010000123.1 GCA_938006875.1 uncultured Bacteroidia bacterium | reverse complement strand
AAACCAGACAGCTAACAGCGGCTTGCTGCAATTTCAGTAAAAGTTTAAAAAAATGTGAAAAAAATTTTTGAAGTTTCGTAAATATATACTAAATTTACAGTTTGGTTTTGCCATGAAGAGAGATTACAGATAATAGGAACTGCAGCAAGCCGCGGGGCGTTAGCTGCAACCCTAAAGACGCGACACACTAACCAAAATAACACAGACGACAGAAATGCTTGAAATAAGAAAAGGAACAGCGATAAAGAACTATGAAAACTTTTTTTTCAGAGAGTTTGCGTACAATTTGAAGAAGATGTTTGACAAATATTCGCTTGACGGCTTATTAGTTGCTAACTCTGAATGTGAGTTTGATTCCAGACTACAAATTGACGCTTTACTTGTAACACGCAAAGCGGTTTTAATAATTGACTTCAAAAATTTCGGTGGCAAAGTTATATTACCTAAAAACGCCAAATCTGAATTTGACTTTGGTATTTGGACAAACGAAAAAGGAGAACCAATAAAAGGCGGAAGTTCTATAAATCCGTTCATTCAACTGAAAACACAAAAAGAACGCTTTATTAAAGTAGTAGAAAAGCATATTCAACCTAGACTACCACTTTACGACAGTTCGTTTAATGTCTTCCACACCATTAGAGCAGTTTGTTTTCAGAAACCTATAGAATTGGTTGGTAAAATCCCGACAAAAGAAGAGTTGAACTTTTTCATTTTTGATCAAAGCAACTACCTTGAAAAAATAAAAGATATCATTGACATTTCAGACAAAGATGTTACGCTCACAAAAGAATCATTTGACCTATTCAAAGAAGTTTTCCGGGCAGACATTTTTGACACTTCTGAAAAATACAACCAAATAAACGATTTTACTTCTTATCACACTGAATTAGATTTTGAAAATCTATATCCAGACCAAAAATCAGCACTTAATGAAATTGACAACTTTATTAAATCAGAAGAAGAAAAGATTTTCATACTTCAAGGAACTTCATTAAGCGGGAAAACACATTTAATTCCATTCATTCAAGACATTGCTTTTAATAATCAAATAAAGGAAGTAAAACTTTTTGCTTCGTCAAGCAGAGTTTCAAATAACCTTTTAAAAAGTTCAAACCTAGAATTTGAAAGCATCTATTCCTACATCTATGGTGGTAATTCAACGATTATTACTGAGAATGAAAATAGTGAAGATGAAACTCAAGATAATTCTTTGAACTTAGAAATTGTTCCACTTCTAAAATCTGATGACACTGAAGATGCTATCTTTATTGTTGATGAATCACACTTGATTTCGGACAATTATCATCAATCTGTTGATTTAAGATTTGGTTCAGGTAAATTACTTAAAGATTTTTTGGAGTTTGCAGACTTAAAAAATAGTAAGCGAAAAATAATATTCATTGGCGACAGTTTCCAACTTTCATTAGGTAAAAAAGAAGAATCATCGTTAAATCCTGATTATTTGAATAACAAATACGGATTAAAAAGCAAGGTATTTCAGTTGATTGACAAAGAAAATAAATCAATTATAGTTGGAGAAGCGCTCAAGGCTGTTAATGGCATTCGTCAGCAATCATTTAACAATCTTACTTTTAACTTTTCCGAAAACCTCAGAACATTATCAAAAGAAGATTTGAAAGAAGAAATTGAAAAATCATTAAATACAAATTCCAATTCTCATATCCTTTGCCACTCAAATTCTGACGCTCAAAAAGTCAATTATTGGATAAAAAATTCCATACTAAAAAATGGGAGCGAATTAACGAAAGGCGACTTAATAATTTTCGGAAGCAACATTAGAGTTGAAGATGAACACAACCCTTTTGCTGAACCAACAAAAATATATAACGGACAATTTGCAACCGTTTTAGAAGTTTCTCGAAACATTATTTCTGAAAGAATCAAATTAAAAGGCAAAGAAGATGATGTAATTTTGAATTTCAGAGAAATAAAATTACACTTAAATGGAACTAATCACCAAGCGAAAGTTTTAAGTTTTGAGAATTTCCGTTTAAGTGATAAAGGCGAACTCTCTAAAGAAGAAATAATTTCATTCCAAATTCTACTGAATCAACTTGCTGAAAAAGAAATACCAAATTTCAAAAGTGGTAAATACAAAACAGATGATGAAATAAAAAGTTTAATAGACAAATATGAAACAGCCAAAAAAGAAGGTAAAAAAAAGACAGGAATAACGAAATTGAGGATAGCACTTCAAAAACACTTGCGAAATATTCCTTCGTCAGATTATTACAAATTCAAAAATGCTGCACTACTTCGCTTTGGTTGGGCTTTGACAGTTCACAAATCAATGTCTTACAAGTGGAATGAAATTTATTTTAATGTTGAAACAGGTGGCGGAAAAACAAATGAAAACTATTTCAAATGGATTTATACAGGTTTAATAAGAGCAACTCAGAAAGTTTCTTTGATAAACTACGAGCCAATTAGTCCGTTTTTCAAATTGACCATAAATCCAGCCGTTCCGAAAATAGAAAAAGGAAAAGAATTGTTTTACGTTGCAGAGACAACAGCCGACCTTTCTAACTTTAATAAAATAGCATCTGAAAAATTCAATTTTTCC
>CALLMJ010000122.1 GCA_938006875.1 uncultured Bacteroidia bacterium | reverse complement strand
ATTTAATATTGAAATCATATAGCTAAAAAAAGAGAGAAATTGCGTGCTTATTTAAGATTAAAATATATTTTTACCAACTGATTACTACTCCAGTTGTGGGAACAATGGGTAATTGGTCTACACGAGAGTATCTTATTCTATCAAAATAGAAAATATTTTGACGATTATAAGCGTTGATAGCATTAGCATTTATTTCTAATAAAATTTTATCTTTGAATGAAAAACGTCTTTTAATAGAAATATCTAAACGATGGAAGTAAGGTAATCTAGCACCATTATAATCATCACTTAAAACAAAAGCTAAATTTCCGTTTTGTTGTGTATAATTAGATTGAGAACCATTGGAATAAAATTGAAGTTTTTCAAACATGGATTGGGTTTGAGTGAAAGGGAAACCTGAACCTAATGTCCATCTAGTAGAAAATTCCCATTTAGATTCTTTGAACTTGATAGATTTAATTTGCTTACCGTCAATAGTTTGTTGAGTAAAATCACCGAGTTTATAGTCAAAAACTAAATTAGCGGTATGTCTTCTATCAAATACCGTAAAATAAATTCTTTTAAAATCATCACGTTGAACTTTTGCCCAGCCATAGGTTGCGTAAGCAAAAATTTTCTTGGTTTGATATTTAAGAACAAAATCAGCACCATAGGCCCAACCTTTTTCTGTAATAAAATTGGGGTCAGCAGGGAACATTTTGTCTCTATTGATATTAGTAACTTGTTGAAATCCTTTATACCAACCTTCAATAATGGCAGTAAAATGGTCAGCAATTTGATACTCAAAACCTAACAAATGATGAAAACCTGTTTGCAAATTGTGTTTGTATCTTTGATTAGCAGCAGCTTCTGGAGCGCTTAAAAACCCTTGAAAAAGTACTACAATATCTTTATCGGAGGTTGCAGCTACTAAGTTTTGGGAGTACATACCAGTTGCCAGGTTTACTCCTAATTTTCCTAAATTTATTTTTGCTTTTAAACGAGGTTCAGGAGAAATGTAGCTATGGTCATTATAATAATGAAGCCTTACGCTAGGTTCTAGAACCAATCTAGAAATATAAGAGGCTTCTCCATTGGGTAATTCAATTTTTTTACGAAATACTTTTTTGTATTTAAAATAACCTGCGGCTTCTGTATTGTTATTTTCTTGACTAGTAATTAAACCTAAAGAGTTCGTAAACACAAAATCTGTTCTAAAACCTAAAAATTGGATTCCATAGTTAAATTCATCAACAGAATTAAAAATATAACCGAAATTAAAACTTCCATTAAAACCACCAATTTGAGAAAATCTATCAAAGTTTTCAGTTACAGCTTGAAGTGTAGTTTTATAATTAGAGAAGGCTAAATTTCCTGAAATATTCATTAAAGAGTTAGCAGGTAAAAAACGGAATTGAGTTCCACCTCCATAAGATTTCCAATTATAATTAGAAGGAAAACCATAATTTACATTATCAGTCTGATAAAAACCAAATAAATTAATTGAATTTGCTCCTGCACCAAAAGTAGTTTTTCCATAAATATCAAAAAAGTTAAAGGGTAATCCGATGGTATCGTTTACATAACTATATAAAGTTTTTGAAGTTTTATCAATATGTAAAGCACGAGAAGAAATCAAAAATGAAGCCGCTGGTTGACCATTAGATTTGAATAAAGGTCCTTCTAAAATACCGCCCGATGTAAAAGGATTAGTATGAAATTTTCCAGAGAATTTATTAAAATCACCATTTCGGGTTTCTATATCCATAACAGAAGAAACTCTTCCTCCATATTCTGCACTAAAACCTGCTGAATAAACATTGACGTTTCTTAAAATATCAGTATCAAAAACTGAAAATAAACCAATTGAATGGAAGGGTTGATAAATAATAGCACCATCTAAATAGGTCATATTTTGAATAGGTGTACCGCCACGAATATATAATTGACCACCTTGGTCTCCAGTAAAAACTACACCTGGCACAACTTGTAAATATTGAGCTAAATCGGGAGTTCCCAAAGTAGGAATCATATTAATATCTTTTGAAGAAATTTTTACAAGACCTAATGTAACTTTATTGGGTTCTAATTGATTTACTTTTTCATCTATAATTTCCACAGTGGCTAAATCCATAGCGGTTTCTTTCATGTTGATATTTAATACTGAGGTTTTACCATTTTTTAATTCAATAGTTTGAAAAACTGTATCATAACCTAAATACGTATAACGAAGGGTAATAGAACCTTCAGGAAGTTTAGAAAAAGAATAAATACCTTGTTCATTAGTGTAAGTACCAACTTTTTGGTCTGGAATATAAACCGTTGCACCAATGATGGGTTCACCGTTACTGTCTTTTACTGTACCCTTTAAAGAAGCATTTTGAGCAAAAATCATAAAATTTAGGCACAGAAATCCTATAAAGAAAAGAATTTTCATAAATAATGTTGCAAAAATACAGAATTTTTGAATGATTAAAGATTTTTAATTGAAATAGAAAATCATTATTCTGTTTCATTCCACGTTGAAATATACTTTTAAGTAATTTTCATTTTTGAGGTTTAATTCTTTGATTTTTTTAAAATCCTCCCAGGAATGAAATTTTCCGTGCATATTTTTGTAATTGATTAATAATTTTGCATTTTGTTTTCCAATATAAGGGTGTTTAGAAAGGGCTTGATAATCCAATTCATTGAAATTAAAGGGATTAAAATCATTGGGTTTTTCAAGATAGGTATTTTTTTTCAGTATATCCAAAATCGTGTCATTCATTCCATATACATCAGAAAGTTGCTGAAAGTCTATAAAATAGGGGAGTAAATTTCTAAATTTTATAATTCTTGAGGCTATTTTAGGACCAATTCTGGGTAATTTTTCCAATTGTGATGAATCTGCTAAATTCAAATTGAATTTTTCATGTTTTTTTTCTTTAAAAGTTGAATTTTTGGGGTATGAGTTTTCTATTGGGTTTAAGTAACAAAAATGTTGTAACAAAATAAAATGAATGGAGTCCAAGCCATAAATTTTTTGAATTTCTTCCCAATTTTTAAATCCTCCTTTTTTTTCACGGTATTTGTAAATTCTACTGGCTAAATAGTTAGGTAAAAATTCGGATAACTCTAAAGAATCAGCAGTATTGATAGAGATTTTGGGTAAGTTAGGGAGTTCGTAAGAGATACAATTTTGAATTTTAGAATAAACTTTTTCAATACCATAAATTTTTATGAAATCCTTTTCATGAACAAAAAATTTAATTTTCCTGCGGTATTTTAAGAGATTAGAAACTAAATAGGGTTTTAATCCAAGATTATTAATCAGTGTTATACTATCGGCAGAATTAATATTTGTTAATTGGCAATGAAAAATAGAATCAGAAGAAAAGTTTTGATAAGAAGATTTTTCTTTTTGAGTAATTCCTTGAATATCAGCAATATTAAAAAATGAGCTATAAATTTTATAAACAACAAAAATTGACACCAACCCCACAAAAAACCATAAACCTTTTTGGGACGAAGTCATAATACAAAGATTAAACAATATTATGCTTGATGGCGAATTTTATGAGTTCAGCGGTATTTTTTACATTTAATTTTTGAAGTAGATTTCTTCGATGGGTATCAACTGTTCTGGAAGAAATGAAAAGTTTATCTGCAATATCTTGAGAGGTTAAACCTTCTGCAATGAGTTTAATGACTTCAATTTCGCGTTTAGTAAGTTGTAAAGTATTATTACCTTCTTCTATTTCAATATCGTTTTCATTATTTTTATTGGACATAAATTTAGTCATCATTTTGGTAGCTACATCTAAACTAAAATAGTTTTCGCCTTTATAAATTTTATTGATAGCTGTAACAAATTCTTCTTTACCAACATTTTTGAGGAGATAACCCGAAGCACCAGCATGAAGCATTTTGGAAATAAAAGCTTCTTCATCGTGCATAGTTAAAGCTAAAATTTTAACATTGGGGTAGTTTTCAGTTAAATATTTAGTAGTTTCTATTCCACCCATTTCAGGCATGCGAATATCCATAATAACGACATCAGCAGATTGATTTTTAAAAAATTCTATGGCTTCTAATCCATTAGAAGCTTCGCCTATGATTTTTATATTGGGGACATCTTCTAATAAGGATTTTATTCCATCTCTTATAATTTTATGGTCATCTACAATAAGTACGGTGATTAAATTATTCATAAACGTGCCAAATTTAAGTATTTTTGGAATACGTAACTATAGGAATTTCTATTGTACACAAAAATCCTTTATTTTTTTCACTTTCAAAATGGACATTTCCTTGAATAAGTTTTATTCTGTGTTCAATATTTTTTAACCCTATTCCTTTAGATTTTTTTTGAATTTCTTGTAAATCAAAGCCTATACCATCATCTTCATACATTAACAAAATCATATCTTCATTGTAAAACAACTGCAAATAAATTTTTTTTGCATGAGAATGTTTAAAAGAATTATTTAAAAGCTCTTGGACTACACGATATAAGGTAATTTCGTAGGATTTATCTAAAGCAATTTCATTTCCATAAGATTGATAAATAATTTGAATTTTTTTTGAATCATTCATAATTCTACAAATTTCTTTTAAAGCGGTATTTAATCCTAATTGTTCTAAAGAACTAGGCATCAAATTATGAGAGATAGAACGTAATTCTTGGATAGCAGTATCTAACAAAGTAGTAGATTTACGGTAAAGTTCAGAGTTTTCATTATTATGGCAATAGGATTCAAGAGCCGCTATGTTGATTTTTAAAGCTGATAACATTTGCCCGAGCGAGTCATGTAAATCTTCTGCAAAACGTTGCCTTTCAAATTCTTGAGTGTCTACAATAGTTTTAATAATTAGATTTTGTTGGTCTAATTTGGTTTGCATGAGCTCTTGTTCTTGTCTTTTTCTTTCAGTGATATCTCTTACAATAATAAGCCAATAAGTTTTATTATTCACGAATTGAATAGGAGAAAATTCCATTTCACAAATATAAGTAGAGCCGTCGGCTCTTAAATTTTCAAATTCTACTTTTGTAATTTCATAACGTTTTAGTTTATTTAGTGTTTCGAGTGGTATTCTTTCAAGAACTTGATTAACCTCCCAGAAAGGTCTATGAAGTAAATTTTCTTTATTTCGTTTTGAGATATTAAAATAAGCATTATTTGCATAAACAATAATAGGAGGGTTTTCATCATTTAGGATAAGTACTCCGTCTGAGGTATTAGCAATAGCAGTATCAAGCAATAATCTCATTTCTTCTGCTTGAATTTTTTCAGTGATATCTGTAATTCTCGCTAAAACCATTTCTTCTTGACCTGCTGTAATGTGTTTAAAGGTTAAATCTAACCATGCTTTATTAAATTGCCCTTCATAGAATACCTCTCCCTGCCAATCTTCTTTTTGGAGGATTTTTTTTAGGATAGTTTTTCTTATGGATTTTGGTATTAAATTCTCTTTCTCGTTATGTTCAATAAGCTCATCTAATGAGGTAAATCCAAGTATTTTTAAAAGTCTTTCATTACAATTTATAATATTTCCTTTGTAATCGAAAATAGCTAAACCATCACCACTTTGGCTAAATACAGCATTCAACAAATCTAAGGATTTTTGTTTTTCTAATTGTTGTAATTTTTTTTCGGTTATATCATTAGCATAAATAGTGATAGCTTCCACTTTGCCCTCTAAATTTTCAACGGGATTAATATAAACTTCAAAATAATAGGAAATAGATTTATGTTTGAAGTGCATTTCTCTTGTAAATTTTTCTCCTTGAAAAGCCAATTCATAGTATTTTTTCCAAAAGTTTATATGTTTTTCTCCTAATTGTTTGGTATCGTAACCTTGTTTGGGATAAAATTGAAAAATTTTATAAAAAAATTTAGCGTATTTACTGTTGAAAGAAATTAATTCATAATTAGAATTTATTGACCAAATTACATTATTGGTATTCTCAATTAGGGTAATAAGATTGGATTGTGATTTTTTAAGTTCATTTTCAATATTTTTTTTTGAGGTTATATCAATAACCGTTGCTTCAATAATTTTTTCGTTTGTAATGGAAGTTGTAATGTGAATATTCTCGAGTACCCAAATAGTGCTACCATCGACTTTTTTTAGTGGTAATTCAATATTTTTTAAAAAAATAGATTCTTGTAACAAATCCATTAAAGCCGCTCTTTCAACGGGAGATTGATAAAATTGGATAGAATTTTTACCAATCATTTCTTCTGCAAACTGATAACCAAAAATTTTAGCGTAAGCATCATTACAATGAATAATAGTACCATCTAATTTTTTTTGAACAACACCCGCCAAATTTCTTTCAAATAAAGAACGATACTGCCTTTCCGATTTTTGAATTTCCACTAAAAATTTTAATTTTTCACTTACATCATGGGCAACTAAAACCAATCCTTCAACTTCAAATTCATCATCATTAAATGGAAATATGCTTAAATCAAAGGCTAAATTTTTATGATTCCACTGAATTTTGACGTTATCTAATTTATATTGATTGAGTTTTCCAGTGAGTAAATCAGAAATTAAATTAGGGTTTTGGGGTATAGTATTTAAAAATGGAAGCAATTCTTGAATAGGAATATAAGTTGAGGTATAAAGCTTATCTAATTGAAAAAGTTTTTTTGCAGAATCGTTATAAAAAATCACATAACCATCAGAATTGGTAGCAATAACTGCATCTTTTAAATTCTTTAAAATATTAAAAAATTGTTTTCTTTCATTAGAAACTTTTCTGAAGTTAATATGCTTAAAGAAAGCGATTTCTATTGTGGTTTCTAATTCTCTTTGGTCAAAAGGTTTAATTAAAAAGGCATAAGCATCGGAGAGTTTAGCTCTTTCGAAAGTTTTATCATCAGAATAAGCAGTTAAAAAAATTATGGGAATATCTATAATTTCCTTTAATTTTTGAGCAGTTTGGATACCATCTAATTCTCCCTTAATCATGACATCCATAATGACTAAATCAGGTAAAAAGTCAGGACCATTTTTTAATAAATCTATGCCATTATCAAAAATTCCGGGTACATGGTAGCCCATTTGTATAAGTCTTGACTGCAAATCTAATGCTACAACTCCTTCATCTTCAACTATTAAAATAGTTTTTTGCTTAATTTCCATTAATCATTAACCTTTGATTAAAAAATAATTTTTTAGATAATCGGCAAATATACTGGAAATGTCATATACATTTAAAAAATCTGATTGTAGCTCTATGCTTTTAGGATGAGAATTTGTGCCACAAATTTTTTGTATAGTTTTAGCATTTTGTATTTTTTGGATGGCATCTGAAGGCAAAACCAAATGAGTAGCAACAGCAAAAATTTCTTTAGCTCCATGCTCTAAATAAGCATTAGCAGCTTGTAATAAAGAACCGCCCGTTCTAATCATATCATCATAAATAATTACAGTTTTATTTTTTACATCTGCATTAACACCTGTTACTTTGGTTTCCGAACCACTTTGGCGAGATTTATAAACAAATGCTGCATCTACTCCTAAATCATTAGCTAATGAAGCTACCCATTTTGCACGTCCAGCATCTGTTGAAGCTAATAAATAATTTTTATTTTGGGTTAAATCTTGAATGGCTTTAATTATAACATTTTTTCCATATAAATGGGTTGCGGTAATATGTTCACCAAAATAATGAGGAATTCCTTCTGAATGTAAATCTAATAGCAATACTTTATTACCTTCTGGTGGTTCAGGGATAGCAGATAAAATTTTTGCTCGGGTTTTAGCTTTTACAATTTCTCCTTCTTTTACTGAGCGTTCCATGGTACTATATCCAAAATAAGGAATAACCAAGGTTAAACTCCTAGCACCTGCTTTAACAATACCATAACTCAAATCATACAAGTTTAAAGTGCATAAATCATTATGAGTACCTCCCACTAAAATAACATGTTGCCCAAGTACAGATTGTTCAAATCGGTGATAAATTTCACCATCTGGAAAATTTTTTTCTTCAATGGTTCCAATTGAAATATTAAGGTTTTTAGCAATTTTTTCTGCTAAAAATTGGTAGTCTTTCAAGTAAAATAGAATCATAATTTTATAAATTTCGCTAAAATTGCAAGTTTTTTTCTGATTTTACAAATTTGGTGAACGTTTTTTTTTTATTTTTACGTACTATTCATAAAAGAGATGTCTAAAACTATTTTTATCACTTACATTTTGTTCTTTTTGCAAAACTCTTTTGGGTTTGCTCAACCTTATTATAAAAGTAACAGATCGAATACGGTTTCTTTTTATTCTAAGGCTCCTTTAGAGGATATTCAAGCTGTAAATAAAGATGTAACTTCGATTATTGATATTCCTACAAGAAATGTAGCTTTTAAGGTACCTATTAAATCGTTTAAATTTGAAAATGGTTTAATGCAAGAGCATTTTAATGAAAATTATTTGCATTCAGATAAATATCCAGAAGCTACTTTCTCTGGTAAAATTATTGAATACATTGATTTAAAAAAAGAGGGTGATTATGAGGTTACGGTTTCTGGAAAATTAACGATTCATGGGATTACTCAAAATAGAACCATTAAAGGTAAAATTAAAATTGAAGATAAAAAAGCCATTATTGATTGTAAATTTGATGTTTATTTAAAAGACCATAATATTGATATTCCCAAAATGGTAGTTAAAAAAATTGCAGAAAAAATAGAAGTAACCGTTCATTCTGAAAATTTATATACTGAAAAATAAATCGTAATGATTGAAAAAAGTAGTATTTTTGATATGATTGGACCCGTTATGATAGGACCTAGCAGTTCTCATACTGCGGGAGTGGTTCGTATTGGACGTGTAGCAAGGTTTTTATTAGGTGATACGCCTGACAAAGTGGAGGTTATTTTTTATAATTCTTTTGCAACTACCTATGAAGGGCACGGAAGTGATAGAGCGGTTATTGGAGGATTATTAGGTTTCGCTAATGATGATGAAAGAATTCGCAATTCATTAAATATTGCCAAAGAACAAAATATTTTAATTAGTTTTAAATCCGTTTTACAAGCTTCTACTTTACACCCAAATACTATAAAAATCAAAGCATCAAAAGAAAAAAGAACTGTAGAAATTTTAGGGGTTTCTCGTGGCGGCGGTTTAATTGTTATTAAAGAAGTTGATGGTTTTAATGCCAATTTTACTGGTCAACTACATACAATAGTAATTTTAGCTTTGGATACAAAAGGTTCTATTGCATTTATTTCTGACGTTATAGCTCATGATGATTGTAATATAGCAACTATGACTGTTTCTAGAAACAATAAAAATGAAGATGCTAAACTGATTATTGAAATGGATTCACCCATTAGTGATGTAGCCTTAAACTATTTGAGAAATTTAAAATGGGTAAAAGAAGTTATTTACTTGCCTGAAATTGGATAGTCAAACTTTTTTTAGGGTTCTTTTAAATAAATAGTACTTACATGAGGTATAATTACAACCTTAAAACTATCTTTTAAAGATTTTTCTATAAGAAAATTCATTCCTCTATTAAAATTATCTGCTAATCTGGATAATGGAATAAAAGGCTTATTTAAGGGTTTCATAAAATTATCCCAATGAATTGGAATAACAAAACTGGGTCTGGTAGAAAGTACGGTTTCTTGATAATATTTTTCTTGAAATTCTGGTTTCATTTTACCGAGGGTTGCTGTTGCCAGAAAATAATAATCTAAAGAATAATTTTTAAGAAGATTGGGTATGAAATTTGTACTTGCTTTTACCATCCATTTAATCTTTTGATTTTCAAAATAAAAGTCAAAAGTACCACCTTCTTTAAATGCTTGAAATTTTGCAGGTTGTTTTAAAGGTTTTTCAATATTGGGTTCTTTATGATTATCGTTCGTGAAGCCCAGAAAACGGAAAGGAGGAGTATGTAAAGATTCTAAAACTTTTACCTTAAAATTTCCAAATGAATACATATCGTTAGGAGAAAATTCTTTTAATTGATTTTCGTTTATGCCATAACCTCTTGCAACGTTCAATGTAGAATGAGAACCATAAATCGTGGCGCCAGTTAACTTAGCCAAATAAGGAGCATCCATGCTATGGTCGTAATGGCTATGACAAACAAAAATAGCTTTGAGCTTATTTATGGAATATTTTTGAACAATTTCTTTTACCAATAGAGTATCACAAGAAACTTTTCCAAAAGCCACTTTCCCAACTGATGACCTGGTAAAAAATCCATCAATAATGACTTGGTCGTTTTCATCTTCAAAAAGAAGAGTTGAGGTACCAAAATAAGTTACTTTAATTTTTCCTTGACCTAAATATTCATTTTGAGGAAAATGACTTTCGTATTTAGAAACCTTTCCCGATGGAAAAAATAAACAACCGTAAAGAAAAAATAAACTGATAAAAATTATAGATTTCATGAAAAAAGGGGACATTAATTAAATGCCCCTATTTTTGTTATTTTTCCTTTTTAGTTTCCTTATTTGAAGAAGCATCTTCAGCATTTTTCATGTTTTGAACTTCTTTACGGATATCTGTCGCAATATTTTTCAATTCTTGCATAGCTTTTCTGATTCTTGTACCAGCAGCTTTATTGTTCTTTTCGTAGAATTTTCCAAAATCTTCTTCTACACGGTCAATGATTTCCTTGATTTGTTGAAAACGATTCATAATTGTATTTAATTAATTAACTGCAAACTTATGTAATATTTACAAACCTGCAAATTTTTTTTAGAAAAAAATAAAAAAATTTTTTTCGTTTTTATTCAATCAAATAATTGGGCTTTTATAAACCAATTTTAAAAAAGTTTTTGGAAAAAAACTAAAGTATAAATCGTTGATTTTTAAATGATTAGATAAAATCCAATCTTTTTCTATTTCATACCAAGGAATTACAACAAAATTTCTTTTTTCAATATAAGGATGCGGTAAAATCAAATTTTTTTCGTTCAGAATTTTTCCTTCATAATCTAATATATCCAAATCCAAAGTTCGGTTGTCCCATTTTTGGATTCTTGTTCTACCGAATTGTTTTTCAATGAATAAAAGAATATCTAATAGTTCATTTGGTAGAAAATCTGTTTCTATTTTTAGAACAGCATTATAGAAAGGAAGTAAGTTTGGATTTCCCCAAGGTTCAGTCTCATAGATATTAGATATTTTGCAAATTTTGACAAATTTTTGAAGTTCATTAATTCCATTATGGATATATTCTAATCTAGGCTCTATATTTGAACCGACCCCAATAAAAACAAAAGGCATAACTTTTTAAAAATCTAGTATAGAAGTTTTTAATTTGGGAATTTGAATTCTTTTTACTGAAAAACAAAGACCTGTTTCGGTATCAAGTTCAAAAATTGCACCTTGTAACCTTAAATCTCCTTCTGCTAATTTATATTTTTGAGGAATTTGATATAAAAATCGTTGAATAGAAGTTTCGTTATCCATGCCAATTACAGAATTATAAGGTCCACAAAATCCTACATCAGAAATATAACCTGTACCAAAAGGTAGGATTTGCTCATCAGCAGTTTGGACATGAGTATGAGTACCCGCAATAGCAGAAACTTTACCATCTAAAAATCGTGCAAATGACCATTTTTCAGCGGTTGCTTCGGAATGAAAATCTACAAATATTAGGTTTGTTTTAGTTTTAACTTCCTCTAATAATTTTTCTGCTGAACGAAATGGGCATAAAATGGGATTATGAAAAAATGTTAATCCCCTTAAATTAATTACAGCAATTTTATGATTTATATTAGGAATATCAAAAATTCCATAACCAAATCCTGGAACACCCTCAGGGTAATTAAATGGTCTTAATAAACGCTTTTCTTTTTCCATCAACGGAAACACCAAATGTTTATCAAAAGAATGATCTCCACCTGTAATAACATTCACTCCTGCATTCAGTAATTGGTGTACAATAGCATCATTGGTTCCTTTTCCTTGATGAGAATTCTCTGCATTTACTATACAAAATTGTATATCTTCTTGTTTTTTTATTTCAGGGATATGTTTACAAACAAAGTTTACGCCTTCCTCTCCAACAATATCACCCAACATTAGGATTTTGATTTCAGCCATTTTTTATTAATTCAACAATCTCAAATATACTTAAATTTTTTTGTTCTCCTGTATTTAAATTTTTAAAACCATAAATTTCTTTTTGGATTTCTTCATCACCCATAATCAAAACAAAAGGTATTTTCTTTTTATCTGCTAGTTGGATTTGTTTTCCTAATTTATCATTTTTGGAAGATATTTCTGTTCTGATATTACGATTTCTTAAGAAATTAGCAATTTCAAATACTTTCTTTAAATGATTCTTATCTAAATAGGCAATATAAACCAAAGGATTTTTTAAATTCAAATCTTGAAAAAGTCCTAATTCATTCATAGCATCATAGATGCGGTCAATACCAAAAGAAATTCCTGCACCACTTAAACCCTCTTTACCAAACAATGCAGTTAAATTATCGTATCTACCTCCACCCCCAATGCTTCCTACTTTTACATCATTTAGTTTTACTTCAAAAATACAACCTGTATAATAATTTAAACCTCTTGCTAACGTTAAATCTAAAGTTAAATGATTGAGAATTTCCGAATTAGATGCCTTTACCATTTCATAAATCCATTCTATTTCTTCAACCGCTTTAAGACCATTAGATAAATCAGAAAATTGAGATTTAAGAAAACTTAAAGTTTCTATAAAACTATTTTGGGGTTCAAAAATTGCTTGAATTTTTTCAATAATAGAATTATTAAAGCCTTTTTGTGCCAATTCTTTGTTTACACCGTCCCACTGAATTTTATCTAATTTATCAATAGCCACACAAAAATCCATGAATTTATCAGAAAAATTTAGTAAATCAACAATAGCTTGTAAAACTTGACGATGATTAATATGGATAGTAAAATTCTGAAATCCAAGATTCTTTAATGCTTGGTAATACATTTCAATAAATTCCACTTCATAAATTAAAGAATCAGAACCTACCATATCAGCATCACACTGCCAAAATTCTCTATAACGACCTTTTTGTGGCGAATCACCTCTCCAAACAGGCTGCATTTGG
This sequence comes from uncultured Bacteroidia bacterium, assembly GCA_938006875.1. GTDB lineage: Bacteria > Bacteroidota > Bacteroidia > J057 > CALLMJ01 > CALLMJ01. The sequence continues at coordinate 625 of CALLMJ010000122.1, read as the reverse complement.
TAACGTTTGAATGGAAAAGTTAATTCATTTTGATGCATCACTACAAAACGTGCAAATGGAACTGTCAAATCATACCTTAATGCTTTTTCACATATTTGATAACTTAATTTGATATAATCTTTTGACTCTAAAAAACTTTCATCAATACCATTCAAAAAATTTCCAGAATTTAAAATTTTAAAAATTAATCTATCACCTTCTTCGCCGTATTTACCTGTTAAAGTACTTAACTTTTCCACTGCTGGAGTTTCTATAGGTAAAAATCCAAAGTTTTCAAAAACATTTTTGATAGTTTGGAAAATGTATTGCCTTTGTTGAACTTGAAAAGGTAAAAAATCTCTTGTTCCTTGAGGAATGGAGGGTTTTTCTTTTGCCATGCTGCAAAATTACAAAATGGATTGGAATTTTATATTAAGTCTATGAAGTAACAGAATAAAATTTTAAAAAACATCAGTGCCAATCCGCCCAATCCGTATTATCCGTTTTCTATTCATGGATACACACCGATGCAGCGGATAAACACCGATTCCATCTATGCCAATCCGCCCAATCCGTATTATCCGTGTTCTATTCACGGATACGCACCGATGCAACGGATAAACACCGATTCCATTCGTATGCGTTT
>CALLMJ010000121.1 GCA_938006875.1 uncultured Bacteroidia bacterium | reverse complement strand
AGAGCCATAGAAACCCAAATCCTTAATGATACCCAATTAAACGCAGAAGAAAAAGTCATTTTACTTATGAGTGCAAGCGTTGCAAGGCATAGTTATGCGTACTGGACAATGGTATGGAAAGATACAAATGATGCGTGGTGGAATGAAGCAGGTGGATATAAGGGAAATAAAGACCCTTACCCTGTTTGGCGTGCTGATGTTATTGGTGCAGTAGGTGGTTTCTTTGGGAGTGGCTTTAATCCAATAGGTGCTATAAGTGGTTATTTAGGTACATCTATTGGAGAGTTAGCGTTTCAAGTTTGGGAAGCTTACCGATAATGTAATAATGCTTAAAAATCTTAAAAAATATAGTAAGTTTATGTTTAAAATGTTTGCTTCATTAGTTAAAGATTACAGAGAATATTTTAAAAATACTAATTTCTTTGTGCAGTTTGTTATTTTCTTTGCTTGTATTTCTTTTGCTTTTTATATTTATGGACTTTTAACGGAAACTGAAGAGTATTTAAACTTAAATTTTAGGCATTTGTCATTACTGCTTATTTCAGCATTTTTTACAGCTTTAATTTTTAGATTACTTAATTTAATTGCTAAAAAAATTCAATCTTAATCATCTTAATACCATTCCATTTAAATTAGATGGAATGGTTCATTATTTATAATTTATTAAAACGCCATGAACCAAGAAATTATCAATAATTTTCCCCAATCTTGCAACCCAAATGACACCACTTGCGTATAATTATCTACAAAACATTATAAATGCTATGCCGAGTACAACCCAAGCTGTTGCACCTTCTACTACTATCGGACCTTGTCCTATAAAAGTAGAAATTTGCAAAGATGGTGTAAGAGCCATAGAAACCCAAATCCTTAATGATACGCAATTGAACGCAGAAGAAAAAGTCATTTTACTTATGAGTGCAAGCGTAGCAAGGCATAGTTATGCGTACTGGACAATGGTATGGAAAGATACAAATGATGCGTGGTGGGGGTTATCTTCTTTTAAAGAAACTCCCTGTCCTGAATGTGTGACGGGAAGAGATGTTATGGGATTAGTTTTCGGAGGATTGGTAGGGGGTGTTAGAGGGTTAATTCACACTTTAAATCCGGGTGGGGCAGCTACAGGTGCAATTATTGGTGGCATTGGTGGAGCTATGAGAGCTTCAATAGGTGGTATTTTAGATGAAATGTTTTAATTGATAAATGACTTTTTATTATTTCATAGAATTGTTTTTCTTTGGCTTATCTTATTTAATTCCTGTACTAGCTTTTAGTATCAATCAAAACAATTACTTACAAATAATAGCTTTAATAATCTTGATAAATTTTCTTATTACATTTTTAGAAATTTTAGCAATAAAGTGGTTAGGAAATGGTTATAAACTTACTAAAACTTTAAAAATAAAAAATTGGGATCCTACTGAAGTTATAAATTTAATTTATCAAAATTTTAAAGAATTTGCTTTGGTAAACAAGCTTTCTGAAGATGAATGGATTATTCAAACTCATTCATCATTTGGTAGTTTAGGAGAACTAATTCATTTAAAGATAAAAGATGATAATTTGATAATTAATTTTTCCTATAAAAAGAAAAATAGCATAATAATTTGGGATTCAGGAATATTTACAAACTATTTTCAAAAAATTCAAAATATCTTGCAACCCAAATGACACCACTTGCGTATAATTATTTACAAAACATTATAAATGCTATGCCGAGTACAACTGAAGAAGTTTACAAAAAATTTTAATTTCTTAAACTAACATAAAAAACATAAAGTGGTTGTATGAAAATCAAAATATTCGTATGTTTGGCAAATAATTTGCTTATTAATGAAAGTTAGACCACATATAATGCGAAATATAATATTTTTGATAGTGATTTCAATGGGATTGAAATCCTACGGACAAGTACAGTTTTTTCAAGGAAGTTGGAAAGAATTATTAGCTGAGGCTAAGAAAAAAAATAAACCTATCTGGGTAGATTTTTATGCGGTTTGGTGCGGACCTTGTAAAATGATGGCAAAAAACACTTTTGAAAATAAGGAAGTTGGAGATTTTTCTAATGCCAATTACATAGCATATAAAATTGATGCAGAAAAAGGAGAAGGTCCAGAATTAGCAGATAAATACCAAATTAATGCTTATCCTACCATAGTTTTTTTAGATGCTAATGGTAATCATATCAAAAATTCTGTAGGCTACAAAACTCCTGAACAATTTATTTCCGAATTAAAAGAAAATATGAACATCAAAAAAGAAGGTTCTTCTGCTACAGAAACGCCTGTAAATTTTTATCAAGGCTCTTGGGCTGATTTATTAAAAGAAGCTCAAAAAACTGGTAAACCTTTTTGGGTAGATTTTTATGCGGTTTGGTGTGGTCCTTGTAAAATGATGTCTAGCAGAACGTTTAAAGATAACAATGTAGGTCAATTTTCTAATCAAAATTTTATTGCCTATAAATTAGACTGTGAAAAAGGAGAAGGACCTCAATTAGCTACAAAAAATAAAATTAATGCTTATCCTACTATTATAGCATTTGATGCTAACGGTAATGAAATTAATCGCCATGTTGGATTTATGGACGCTATACAATTTCAAGAATGGCTAAAAAAATCTTTAGAAAAATTAGGAAAAAAAGGTAAAGGACCTCAAGGAAATAATAATATGCCTAATTATCAGTTCAAAGATTATTGGAATTTGAAAGAAAATTTGTATCAACAAACTCAATCTTCCGTTTTATCCAGTGATGAACAAAAAAGACGTTATGAACAAGCCTACCAACTGGGTATAAAAAAAGATGATTATTCTTATGAAGATTTAGTTCATAAATGGTCAACTGAAGCCCAAAAAAGTTATATATGGAAATATGATATTGGCTTTTATCTGGGAGCTAAAAAATATGATAAAATTATAGAAATTGTTGAGCCTCTTTTTGAGGCTCAACAACTTTCTGATGAAGAACTTCATTGGATTGCATTAGAATTTTTAAAAGCAGAATATGCTAAACCTCAAATTATCAAATGGTTAAATGCGTCTATAAGAACACAAAGTACTCCTGAAAAATTAGATACCAAAGCAGGTTTATATTATTTAATGGGAAAATCACAAGATGCATTAGATTATGCAAATCAATCTCTGAAAACCAACAAGCAATTAGAATCTGCTCAAATTATCAAAACGCTTGCTAACCAAGCTGTTATAGCAAAAAATAACCAAGAATAAAATTCTTAAAGCTTTGATAGAAAAAGAATTTTGGGTAGAAGGCATTCATTGTAGTGCCTGCATTCATTCCATTGAGCAACTTTTAAAACAAAATCCTAATGTTCAACAAGTTCATACCCATTTAACAGAAAAAAAAGTTTTTTTTCTGCTCTCTCAAGAACTTAGTATTCAAGAACTAAATGAACTGGTTAATCAAGGTGGATATAAACTGCTACCTATTCAAGAAAAAAATCCAAATTCACGACCTAAAATTCATTTATACCTTTTGGTAATTTTATCCATTCCTTTGACGATTTTAGGAATGTTTTTTATGGAATTTTTATGGGCAGAATGGCTTATGGCGTTTTTAGCTACGATTTTGGTATATCAAGGCAAAAACTTTTATATCAATGCTTATAAACAAGCCCAAATCAAAAAAACGAGCATGGATACCCTTGTAGCTTTAAGTACGGGAATTGCCTATATTTATAGTATCTTTATATTAATAATTAAAACATTTTTCCATTCTGTTCATGTCCACTATCATACTCACTTTGAAGCCGCAGGAATGGTAATTGCTTTTGTTCTTATTGGAAAATATTTAGAAGAAAAAGCTCAAAAAAGTACTCAACAATCTTTAAAAAAAATTTTAGGTTACAAAAATAAAAAAGTTACTAAAAAACTCAATGATGGTAGTTTCGTAGAGGTTTTTGTGAAAGAAATTCAAAAAAATGACTGCATTTTAATTAAAGCAGGGGAACAAATCCCCGTAGATGGAGTAATTATTGAAGGGGAAACATGGATTGATGAAAGTATGATGACTGGAGAACCTTTACCTGTTGAAAAAAAAATCAATAGTAAAGTTTTTGCAGGAACTATCAATCAGTTTCAAAACATTGTTGTTCAATCAGAAAAGACAGGAGAAAATACTTTTTTAGAACAAATCCTCAAAGCCGTAGAAAAAGCTCAAACCACAAAACCCGAAATTCAAAAACTTACCGATAAAATTGCTGGTAAATTTGCTTTATATATTATTGGAATAAGCATTCTTACATTATGGATTTGGCAGTACTTTCATGATTGGGAAATGGCATTCATTTCTATGATTTCTGTTTTGGTAGTGGCATGCCCTTGTGCATTAGGCTTAGCAACTCCTATGGCTGTAATGGTAGGAATTGGAAAAGCCGCAAAAAATGGAATTTTAATTCAAAATGCTAATGCTATAGAAAACGCTAATCAAATCAATACTATAGCTTTTGATAAAACAGGAACTTTAACAGAAGGAAAACCCAAAGTAGAACAAATTCTCTGGAATGAAGGATATTCAAAACCTCATTTAGAATGGCTTTGGTTTAAATTAGCTCAACAATCTACTCATCCTCTTGCTCAAAGTGTTTATCAATATTTTTATTCCGTATTACAAAATACCCCTCAATTATTTTTACAATTCCAAGAAGTTCAAACGATTTCAGGAAAAGGTATCAAAGGTTATTTGGAAGATAGTATTTATTTTATGGGAAGCGAAAAATTCTTATCAGAAAATCAAATTTCTATTCCAGATTGGTTAAAAAATTTGCTTATATCAATTCCTCAACAAGGAAAAAGTTTGGTGTATTTTGCAAGAAATCATGAATGCATTGGTGTTGCCATTATTTCCGACCAATTACGTTTCGATAGTATAGAAAATATAAATTGGTTACAAACAAAAGGTTATGAACTATGGGTATTGAGTGGAGACAAAAAAGAAACGGTTGCTTTTTACGCAGAAAAATTAAATATAAAAAACTTTGAAGGCGAATTATTACCGATGCAAAAAGCCAAAAAAATTGCCAAATTACAATTAGACGGACAAAAAGTGATGATGGTAGGTGACGGTATTAATGACTCTGTAGCTTTATCCAAAGCCAGTGTAAGCGTAGCATTTGCATCAGGGAACGAATTAGCTTCCAACGTTGCAGAAGTTGTTTTAATCAAAAACGAACTAAAGTGTATTCCCAAATTTTTAGAAATTTCCAAACAAACTCAAAATCTAATATACCAAAATTTATTTTGGGCTTTCATTTATAATTTATTAATGATACCTTTAGCCGCTGGTTTATTTTATCCGATAATAGGCTGGCAATTTCATCCGATGTGGGCAAGTGCAGCCATGTCGTTAAGTTCTATTAGTGTAGTATTGAATAGTTTACGAGGGAAATAAATAAATTTCGTTTCTAATAACTCGTTTATTTATCAAAAAAATAAATAAAATATGGGTATCCAAAAAATCAATTCTACAAAAATTCTACGAAAAAAAAACACTTTTGTTTGAAATAACCAATAATGACCTTGTAACATCAAAAAATTTATAAAACCAAAAGGTTTGTCTATGTATGTTAAAAATCCACATAAAATCAATGTGATGAGAAATAAATAATGAATAAATTTTTGGATATGAACAAACTGAGCAAAAGAATGGGTTTTCATGGAAATATCCAAGTCTTTATCCCAAACAGAAATCATCCATAAGTTAAGTAAAGCATGACAAAATAAACAAGAAAATCCTAAAAAATTAACTATTGAAAAATCATTTATTAATGGTAAAATCCATAAAATCAATGAATAAATTACTGCTATTGATAACTCTTTAAAAAGTATTAATTTGGAACTTCCTTTGAAAATATGGTGAATAATGAAATATAAACCCATCACTAAACCGCCATAAATTCCTAAATTTTGTACTTGCTTATCGGAAAAAAATAGCCCTTTTATAATTACTGCCAATCCAAATATTATTATAGCTATTAAAATTTGCAAGAAATTATTTTTATAAAAATGATGTTTTTCTGAAAAAATAGCATTAAAATTAACTTTATAAACATCTAGAATTCTATCTAACCAGTAGATAATCAATAATGTTACGGGCAAAAGTATTAAGTATTCAAAAGAAAATTGAAAATGTGTAAATTTTTGTATAGCCAAAGCCTGAATGAATGTACCAATAGCTACATCAAAACTTAAAAAATGAAATTTATTAATTAGATTTTTCAAATAGTTCATTCTTTCAAGGTTTGTATTTTATAAAATCGGAAGCCACCATTTTGATATAAAAATTGATATTTCCCATGATATTCATTTTCAAAATTTTGGTAATCTTTGAGTTTAGCGCTTATATAGATGGTTTTATTTTTTTCATTTTCTAAAACCCATTTTAAGTCATTTTTTAAAGCATTTTTAGGTTTTACTTCACCATAAAAATAATGGGCATAGGATTTATAACCATAAGTAATAAAATAAGCGTTTTCATTAGATTTACTTCGCCAGAAATTTACAGCAGAAGTTTGAGTAAAAATAGAAATTTTTGGAACGATGTAATAATTAATCAAATTCAGAAAAACCGGCGTAGAGAATGCAAATAAAAGTATAAAAAGAAAACTTTGTCTGTATAATAACAAAATTAAGCCAACAATTAAAATTAAGAAGTAAAAAATTCCTATCCAATATTCACCACCCAACCAATTTAAGGGTGTATTCATAGCATCTAAAATATGAATATCTTTAATCCAATAAGAATAATCTTTTAGATGTGGAGCCAAAATTAAAATAAGGGTTATGCCTAAACCAAAAACTAAAGTACAAATTCCATAAATTAAGTAAGTATGCCAAGGAAATTTTAAATCTTCTTTGATTTGATAATATAAAAATGAAGCAGCCAAATAAACACCAGGAAAATACGCCATGGAAGAATAATGAACAATTTTAGTTTTGGAAATGCTAAAAACAATTAACACTATCCAGAACCAAATCATCATAAATTTTTTTACTAACCTTTCAGAGTGCCTTTCCGGTAATTCACCCATTCCAGGAATAAAAAATAAAGACATAGGAAAACAACCCAGAAAAACCACTAAAAAATGGTAATAAAAAGGTTGTTCATGACCAGCAACAGGTTGAGTGAATAATTCAATTTGGTATTGAATAAATTTTTCAATGAACCATGAACCATGCACGTAAGTTTCCCATCCAAACCATGCACCCACTACTAATGAATAACTCAAAATAAACAAAATAATTTGCCCAATTCTAAAAACCCATGTTTGAAATAAAAGAATAAAAATGCTATAAGTCAAAATTAGCATCAACAAAGCAACAGGTCCTTTGGTTAATGTTGCAAGACCAATCCAAAGACCAGCTTTTATGGAAGCCCATTTTTTTTCTGTAATTTCCCAAGGAAGTAATCTACGAGTTTCTGAAACAATTTGTTCGTATCTAATGATATGATATAAACCCAAAAAAATAAACAAATTAAAAACAGGGTCAATAATTGAGGATTTAAAATAAAAATGAGGAAGAATTGAACCAAAATATAAAAAAACTAAAATTCTACCGAAGGTTACATCTTTGATTTGTGTTCCTGTTCTATAAAGACTGATTAAAGTTACACCACCTATAATAGCATTAGGAAGTCTTGCAGAAAACTCATTTATACCCAATATATTCATGCTTAATGCTTGTAACCAAAAAAATAATGGAGGTTTTTCCCAAAACGGCTCATAATTAATTTGAACTCTAAAAAAATCTTGAGTAATCAACATTTCTCTGGCAGATTCAGCAAAATTGATTTCATCCCAATCAAATAATCGGTTAAAGCCAAGAAGAAAAGAAAATATACCTACACTGAAAAAAAATATCCAAAATTGTTCATTACCTCTGGGGATTTTACTGGTATTCATGTATAATGGAGCAATTAAAAACAACAAAAATAAGAAAAAACGATTTTAACCGTATTTTCTTATTTTGAATAAAAAAATTGTTGTTTGCTAATCTCTAGTCCAATAGGTTGTTCTGCCAATAAAAGAAAAACCAATATATCCTTTAACTTTCAGTTTTTTGTCATTTTTAGGGTCTTCGAATTCCATAAAACATGAATATTCTTTACCATTTTCAGGGTCATAGATGGTACCATTTTGCCAATACCCACCTTTAAATTCAAAGTTTTTAATGATATTTGTACCAATCAAAGGGTTATTTCTTTTGGAAGGATCAGGATTGTGTTTATCCACTTTAGGTTTCTTAGTATCTGGGTCAATAGGATCTTTTAAAGAAACAATTTTACCATGATACTTACCGTCTTTTTTATAAATTTCCACTTTTCCTTTTTTATTTTCAGTATACCAAAATCCTAAGATTTTATCAGCATCTGCTTGTGCATAAGTTTTGTTTACTTGAAAAAAAATAATCAGCAATAAAAATACTAATGATTGAACTTTTAACATAACTTTATATTGAACGTTTATTTTCTTACAAAAATTGTGCAATTATAATCAAATTTGGAAATGAAAGAAAGACTTTTTTATTTTTTGTATTCATTCAAAGAGGGTAAGATTTAACAAATTTTTATTTTTAACTTTGATAATACAACTGATGATTTATTGTAAATGGAACTTCCAAATTTCGTAATTTTGCAATTATTATGATTGCTTTAAATAACTTTAGTTTTGATTTTGGTGGAAGAAGGCTTTATGATAATGCTCAATTTCATATTAAAGAAGGCGAAAAAGTTGCACTGGTGGGTAAAAATGGTACAGGAAAATCTACTTTTTTAAGAATTTTAACTAATGAGTATTCTTTAACAGAAGGTTCTTACTCAAAACCCAAAAATTTAAAAATAGGTTTTTTAAACCAAGATTTAGCATCTTTACATTTTGAACAATCTATTTATGAAGTAGCTCTTAGTGCTTTTGAAACTGCCTTGCAACTCCAAAAAGATATTGAAAAAATTTATGACCAATTAGAAAATAATTATTCTGATGAACTATTAATTGAGTTGGAGGATAAACAAATTGAATTTGAAGCTGCTGGCGGAAATACCATGGAACAAGAAACTAAACAAATGTTAGCAGGTTTAGGTTTTCCTGAAGAAATTCATGATAAACCCTATAATACTTTTTCTGGGGGTTGGAGAATGCGTGTTTTATTAACTAAAATTTTACTTCAAAAACCTGATTTATTACTTTTAGACGAGCCTACCAATCACTTAGATTTACCTTCTGTTCAATGGTTAGAACAGTATTTAGTGAATTTTCCAGGTGCTTTTATTATTGTTTCTCATGACCGTTATTTTTTAGAAAAAACAACTCAAAGAACTGTAGAAATCGCTTTTCAAAAATTTAATGATTATTCAGGAAACTATAGTTTCTTTTTAAGAGAAAAAGCTGAACGTGAAAAAATTCAACAAGCCGCTTATGAAAATCAACAAGAATTTATCAAACAACAAGAACGTTTTATTGAAAGATTTAAAGCCAAAGCTTCAAAAGCGTCCCAAGCTCAAAGTAAAATTAAACAATTAGATAAATTAGAACGTATTCAGGCAGTTGAAAAAGACACCAAAGCCATTCGCCTTCAATTTCATGTAAAAAAACCTTCTGGTGTTGATGTTTTACATTTAGATATTCAAGACAAATCTTATGAGGGTAGAACCATTATCAAAAATTCTCAAATGAGTATCCGAAGAGGTGATAAAATCGGTTTAATTGGAGCTAATGGAATAGGAAAATCTACTGTTTTAAGAATTATTAATCAAACTGAACCTTTTATAGGAAAACATCAATATGGTCACAATGTAATTCCTGCATTTTTTGCTCAGCATCAATTGGAGTCTCTGAACCTAAAAAATACCATTTTACAAGAATTTCATGATGATGTAATGGATAAAGGTGAAGCTGTTGTTCGTTCTATTTTAGGTTGTTTTTTGTTTACAGGTGATGACGTAGAAAAAAAAATTCAGGTTTTATCAGGTGGTGAAAAAGCAAGAGTAGCCTTAGCTAAGACTTTACTGAGTAACGCCAATTTTTTATTATTAGATGAACCTACTAATCACTTAGACTTAGACAGTATTGAAATGCTGGTTCAGGCTTTACAGGATTATGAAGGTACCTATATAGCTATTTCCCATGATCGTTTCTTTTTGGAAAAAATTACCAATAAAATTTGGTATATAGAAAATCAAATGTTAAAAGAATATCCTGGTAATTTTAGAGAATTCCAAGAATATCAAGCCTCAAAAGCAGAAAATCAAAACCAAAATTCCAAACCTCCCAAAGCAATTACCGTAAAAACCCCAAATAAAAAATCCTCTCAAAATCAACTTTCCCATGTAGAAAATAGAAAATTGAAAAATGATATAAAAAAAATTGAAAAGCAAATTTCAGAATGGGAATTAGAATTAGAAAACATCAAAAAACAATTTTCTTTACCTGAAGTAATTACAGATTTTAAAAAAATCGAAAAATATCAGAAAAACCAATCGGATTTGGAATCAAAATTGTTAGAATATTATGAACAATTAGAAAATTTAGAAAAGCAACTCAAATTATGAAAAATTTTATTAATAGACAAAAAAGAAAAAGACTTTTAGAGGTTCTTTGCATCATGAAAATACAAATTATTCAATGGATATTCCTTTTTCTTTTTCAGATTACATTTACAAATGCTCAAAATTACGAAGAAAAAATAAGCGTAGAAACCTTTGCGGGTTCGGGTTTTGAAGGCTTTAAAGACGGACCCGCCCTTGAAGCTAGATTAAAATCTCCTAATGGTATAGCGGTAGATGCACAAGGAAACGTTTATTTCGCTGATAGTAAAAATCATAGAGTCAGAAAAGTAACCACAGATGGACAAGTAATTACCATTGCAGGAACAGGGTTATCTGGTAATTCTGTAGGTAAAGGAATTCAATCTATGTTAAACTGGCCTGCTGGTGTAGCGGTAGATAAAAACGGTAACGTTTATATTGCGGATTATGGTAATCATTGCATCAAAAAGTTACTACCTAACGGGCAATTAATTTTATTAGCAGGAAATGGATTACCTGGTTACAAAGATGGCAAGGCATCTGAGGCTATGTTTAATAATCCTATCGGTGTTTATGTGGACTACACTAATAATTTATTTATCATAGAAACCAGAAATCATACTGTAAGAAAAATTGATTCCGATGGAGATGTAACTACAATTGCAGGAAAAGGCGGTGTTCCCGGTTTTAAAGACGGTTATGGTAATCAATCCCGTTTGGATACTCCAATTGGTATGTGCATGGATAGATATGGAAATTTTTATATTGTTGATGGTAGAAATGCCGCAATAAGAAAATTACATGCTGATGGTAATTTAGAAACTATTTTAGATAGCAAATTTTCAGGGTTTAAAAATTTATCCGGAAAACAACTTATGTTCATGCATGCTGAAGGTTCTGGCGGAGGAATTTGTTCTGGTCCTTTAGATATTTTTTATATTGCTGACGGTGGCGCACATTGTATTTTTAAAGTGGATATTCAAAAAAAGGAAATTACACGCTATGCTGGTACAGGAATTGTAGGTTTTAAAGACCATGATGACGCTTCACAAGCCCAATTTAATAGACCCGTTGACATTTGCATGGATTTAAAGGAAAATTTATATATTTCTGATATACGCAATTTCGTGATTCGTAAAGTGAAATATCAAAAAATTAAAAAAGATATTCCTGTTGATAAAAAGATTTACTTAAATCTACAAGTAATTCATCAAGAAACCCAAAAACCCCTTCAGGTTCCCGTTTCTATTACTCAAAAAGGTGAAGATTTTCATAAAGATATTATTGTAAATGGAACGTATTCATTAGAGATTAGAAAAGGAAATTTTTTTGTGAATGTAGAAACTAAAGGTTTTATGCCCTATCAAACTGAAGTTAAGATTGATTCGGTTAGTAAAGATTTGTTAATAGAACTGACACCCATTAAAAAAGGAGCAAAAGTGGTAATGAGTAATATTTATTTCGCTCCTAACAGTTCTTCATTAACCATAGATGCTTTGGAGGGTTTAAATCAATTAGTACAATTTTTAAAAGACAATCCAGAAGTGAAGTTAAGGATTAGTGGTCATACAGATATCGGCTCAACTCAAGAATTTAATATGCAACTTTCTACTGCTAGGGCAAAAGCCGTTAGAGACTATATTGTTCAGATGGGTATTTCATCTAACCGAGTAGACTGGCGTGGATACGGTAATACTAGACCTATTGCAGATAATAGCACTGTTGAAGGACGCCAAAAAAATCGCAGAATAGAAATAGAAATTATTGATTAATCTTTTTTTAAAGAGATTTTTCTATTTATTTCATAAGTTTTTCTATTAATCTATCCTAAAGCCACATCTAATGTCATCATAATTAAAAAACCTCCAATAAAACCTAATGTAGCAATATCGGTATGATTATCTAATTGGGTTTCAGGAATTACTTCTTCAACGACAACAAAAATCATAGCACCAGCTGCAAAAGCTAAAGCATAAGGTAAAATAGGTGTAAAAAATGTAACTGCAAATGCACCTAAAACTCCAGCGATAGGTTCAACCATAGCGGAAGCTTGTCCATATAAAAAACTTTTTTTTCTACTCATACCCATTCTTCTTAATGGCATAGCAACTGCTATTCCTTCGGGAAAATTTTGTAGACCTATACCTATTGCAAGCGTTATAGCAGCAGGAATTGTTGCTTCTGGAATGCCTGCAGCTACTCCACCAAATAAAACCCCAACAGCTAAACCTTCAGGGATATTATGTAAAGTGATTGCTAAAACCAAGAGAGTAGTTTTATGCCATCCTGATGGTACTCCTTCCGCTTCTTGAAAATTGATATGAAGGTGAGGTAAAACTTTATCTAAAAAAAATAGAAATAAAGCACCTAAAACAAATCCTGATGCTGCTGGTAAAACTTTCATGAAACCACTACCCTGGCTCATTTCAATAGCAGGAGCTAATAAACTCCAATAGCTTGCTGCTATCATTACACCACCAGTAAATCCAAGCATTCCATCTAACCATTTTCTATTAAGTTCTTTAAAAAAAAATACAAAAGAAGCACCTAATGCTGTTACTAACCATGTAAAAATTGTTGCATATAAAGCCCCTAAAATGGGAGATATGTTTTCAAAATAATGAATTATAGCGTTCATAATTTTGCAAAGATAAATTTTTTTTAATAAATTCAAAAAATAAATTTTGATTAATCAAAATTATAAACCAAAACTAACCAAAAAATGTTCCAAAAAACATAAATTTCTCAAAGATGATAGATATAAATAAAAAACCTTGTAAATTTGCGTAAATAAATTTTGTGCTTATGAAATGGTGTTATGGTTTCGTATTTATGCTTTTTTTGTTAATATTTACTAATTCAGTTAGTGCACAAAAAAAGTCTAAAAAAGAAAAAAATCAAACAGAAGTTCATTCTGAACCTGTTAATATTGATAAAAAGGATTCACTGATTAAAAAATCAGTTGAAATACCTATTATAGAAGGTGCTCAAATTTTATTTGAAAAAGAGGTACATGATTTTGGAAAAATTATTCAAGGTGATATAGTAAGATACCAATTCAAATTTAAAAATATTGGAAATAAAGATTTAATTATATCCGATGTTAAAGGGAGTTGTGGATGTACTATTACACAATTTCCTAAACAACCCATAAAACCTAATCAAGAGTCAACAATAGATGTTTCTTTTAATTCTGCTGCAAAAATGGGTCCTCAAAATAAAAATTTAGCAGTTTATACAAATGCTGAACCTTCTTTGAAAGTTTTGTATATTAAAGGTGATGTAGTATCTCCTAGTGCACCTAGTTATTTACAACAACAAAAATCAAATTAAATTGGAAATCAAAGTAATTAACACTAGTAATCATCCTTTACCAAAATATCAAACCGTAGGTTCTTCAGGATTGGATGTTTTTGCGTTTTTAGATAATTCTATTGAATTAAAACCTTTAGAAAGAGTTTTAGTACCTACAGGTTTATTTTTAGAAATACCGGAAGGTTTTGAAATTCAAATTAGACCTAGAAGTGGTTTAGCTCTTAAACATGGTATTACTCTATTAAACACTCCTGCAACTATTGATTCAGATTATAGAGGAGAAATTAAAGTATTATTGATTAATTTAGGACAAGAAAATTTTATTATTGAAAATGGAATGAGAATCGCTCAATTCGTGGTTTCAAAAATTGAAAAAATTCAATGGATTGAAACATCAAAAATTGAAATTACAGAAAGAAATCAAAATGGATTTGGTCATACAGGTAAATAATCAAAATAAAATAAAATAAAATAAAAACAACATAACATAGAGAATAAACGCATGAAAATTATCGTTCCGATGGCGGGTATGGGCAAAAGATTAAGACCACACACCCTAGTAACCCCTAAACCTCTTTTTCCTATTGCAGGAAAGCCTATTGTTCAAAGGCTAGTTGAAGATATTGTAAATGTTTATGAAGGAAAAATTAATGAAATTGCTTTTGTAATTGGTGATTTTGAAGAAAGTATCAAAGAATTATTAATTGAAGTTGCTCAAAATCTTAATACGGTTCCTAAAATTTATTATCAACATCAACCTTTAGGTACTGCACATGCAGTTTGGTGCGCAAAAGATAGTATTGATGAAGAAATTATTATTGCTTTCGCGGATACTTTATTTCGTTCTGATTACAAATTTAATGCTGTTTATGATGCAAATATTTGGGTAAAATCAGTTTCTAATCCTTCTGCTTATGGTGTAGTCAAGCTAAATAATCAAAAAGAAATTGAAAACTTTATTGAAAAGCCTAAAGAACCCGTTTCTGATTTAGCCATTATTGGTATTTATCATTTTAAAAATTGGCAAGCTATTCTTGAAAATATTAACTATTTAGTTCAAAATGATGTTAGAAATTTAGGTGAAATTCAATTAACAGATGCTTTGCGAAGAATGAAAAATCAAGGTTATAAATTAGGTATTTATGAAGTTCAAGACTGGATGGATTGTGGTAATAAAGATACTGTTCTAAGTACCAATACCAAAGTTTTAGGCTATCATTCTCATGAAAATATGATTCATTCTGAAATCAAGCTTCTTAATTCTTGTATAATTCCTCCTTGTTTTGTTGATAAAAACGTAATAATTGAAAATAGTATTATTGGACCTAATGTTTCTATTGGAAAAGGAGCAAAAATTGAAAATTCTATTATTAAAAATTCAATTATTCAACAGAATGCTCAAGTTTCTAATGCTAATTTAGATAATAGTATTATTGGCAAAGAATCCTGTTATTTACAACAATCAAAATCTTTAAACTTAGGTGATTATAGCCATGCTTAAATTCAAAATATTTTTATTTCTATTCAATTGCTTTATTTTCATTGGATTATTTCAATCCAATACTTTATTTGCTCAAAAAAAAAACAAAACAAAGTCTAATTCAGAAAAAGAAAAGCCCATTAAAGAAATTAAGGATAAAGAATTATCACTTTCTAAAAAAGAACAGTTAGATTTTTTTTATCATGAAGCTTTAACTAAAAAGGCTTTAAATGACTATAAAGGTAGTATTTCCATGCTCCAAGAGGTTCTTAAAATTGACCCCAAGCATCACGCTTCATTATTTATAATCGCTGATATGCTTTTTGAAATGAAAAATTTTTCAGAAGCAGAAACTTACGCAACAAAAGCAGTTCAATTGGATAATACAAATATTTGGTATTTAAGATTGTTATCTTTAATTTATGAAAGAAATCAAAAGTTAGAGAATGCTATTCAGGTTTTAGAAAAAAATTTAATCAACTTTCCTAGGGAAATGGATATGCGTTTACAATTAGCGGAAATGTATATTCGTAATTCACAATATAGAAAATCTATTGCTCTTTATGATACCATTGAAAGTTATACAGGCATAAATGAAGAAATATCTATTCAAAAACAAAGAATTTACTTACTACTCAACGAACCCGAAAAAGCTATAAAAGAAATTCAAAATTTAATGCAAGCATTTCCATTTGAACCCAAACACTACCATGCTCTTTATGAATTATATGTTAAAACCAACCAAAAAGACTTAGCTATCCAAACCCTTGAAAAATTATTATCTATTAATCCTGATGAAACTTTAACATTGTTTAAAGTTGCTGATTATTACAAGTCCCAAAAAAATGATGAAAAAGAAATGTTTTATTTAAAAAAAGCATTTACGAATCCTAATATTTCCATTGAAATCAAAACAGAATACTTAATGGATAGAATTAGCCAAGATACTAGTGTACAAAATAAAGAAAAAGTACTACAATTAGCTTCATTTATTCAAGATAATAATGGAAACGAAAGTATTATTTTGGGTTTAAAAGGCGATCTAGCAAGTATTAGTAATCAACCGGATTCAGCACGTTATTATTACAAAAAAGCTTTGCAATCTAATGACCAAAATCAATTGCTCTGGAATAGAATTTTAGAATTAGATACTAAGTTAGAAAAACCCGATATTTTATTAGAAGATGCTAATAATGCAGTAGAAATTTTTCCAAATGAACCTGTTTTTATTTATTATTTAGGCTTTGCAAATTACCAACTTCAAAATTATAAAAATGCTATCAAAAATTTTGAAAAACTTTTAAAATTAATTGATAGTGCAGAAGATGATATGATTACTGAAGTTTACCAACTTTTAGCAAATGCTTATCATTATGATAAGAACTATAAAAAAAGTGATGAAATTTTTGAAAAATTATTACAATATGATTCTGATAATCCCATTACCTTAAATAATTACGCTTATTATCTTGGAGTGAGAGGAGAAAATCTAGAAAAAGCCCTTAAAATGATTGAAAGAGTGATTAAAACCAATCCTGATGAACCCTCTTTTCAAGATACTTATGGTTGGATTTTATATAAAATGAAACGTTATGATGAAGCATTAAAATGGATAGAAAAAGCTTACAATACCAAAAAATCTGCTGATATCTGCGAGCATCTTGGTGATGTTTATTTTGTAAAAGGGAATAAAAATAAAGCTTTAGAACTTTGGAATGAAGCAAAAAAATTAGGTGGAAATTCTGATGAATTAAACAAAAAAATACAGACAGGTTCTTTGTAAAAGAGAATTTTTATTAGACCATCCTTCTAGCCTTAGTCTAATCTTTTTAATTTTTATAAAATAGAGATTTGAACAAAATTTTTGTTTTGATTACAGCTTGTCATTGAGTAGCCGTACCGAAATGACCATTTTTCAGGGAAAAGCGGTCGTTTCGGTACCTTCGCTTCTCTTACTACTCAACGACCGCATATATACCTATATGTTTTAAATTTACTCGTTAACCGCTAAAAATTAACTGATAAACCAATTTTTATTTAATTGTTCTAAAACTCAAATATTTTTGTTCTAAAATATGTTATATTTGCAAAATTTTATTTAGTTATGGCAAAAAGACCCAAATTTGTATCACCTGATTACTTATTGATAGATGATTTATTAAGTGAAGAACATAAATTCATTAGACAGAGTGCAAGAGATTGGCTTTCTTTACATGTTGAACCTATAATTGAAGAATATGCTCAAAAAGCGGAGTGTCCAACTCATTTAATACCAGGTATGGGAGAACAAGGTTTTTTTGGTCCTTTTATCCCAACCGAATACGGTGGAGGAGGTTTAGATTATATTGGTTATGGTATTATTATGCAAGAAATTGAACGTGTGGATTCTGGTATCCGTTCCATGTGTTCCGTGCAGTCATCTCTTGTGATGTATCCGATATATAAATATGGTAATGAAGAACAAAGAAAAAAATACTTGCCTAAATTAGCCTCAGGAGAATGGATGGGTTGCTTTGGTTTAACAGAACCCGATTTTGGTTCTAACCCTGGTGGTATGGTTACTCATTTTAAAGATATGGGAGACCACTACCTACTTAATGGTTCTAAAATGTGGATTTCTAATGCTCCTTTTGCGCAAATTGCTGTTGTTTGGGCTAAAGATGAAAACGGAAGAATTAGAGGATTGATTGTAGAAAGAGGTATGGAAGGATTTTCAACTCCTGAAATTCATGGAAAATGGTCTTTAAGAGCTTCTGCAACAGGAGAATTGGTATTTGATAATGTGAAAGTCCCTAAAGAAAATCTTTTACCTAATGTTGAAGGTTTAAAAGGACCTTTAAGTTGTTTAGATTCTGCGCGTTATGGAATTGCTTGGGGTGCCATTGGAGCGGCTATGGATTGTTATATAACTGCTTTACAATACTCTAAAGAACGTATTCAATTTGGTAAACCTATTGGTCAGTTTCAATTACAACAAAAAAAATTAGCAGAAATGATTACAGAAATTACCAAAGCTCAATTATTAGCTTTAAGAGTAGGTCAATTAAGAAATGAAGGGAAAGCCACTTCTGCTATGATTTCTATGGCAAAAAGAAATAATGTAGAAATAGCTTTAAACATAGCAAGGGAAGCTCGCCAGATACTGGGTGGTATGGGTATTATGGGAGATTATCCTATTATGAGACACATGGCTAACTTAGAATCAGTGATTACTTATGAAGGCACTCATGATATTCATTTATTAATTACAGGGCTTGATATTACGGGTCTGAATGCTTTTAAATAATCTCTAAATTTTATTTGAACTTATAAATTTCAAAATTGTTTAAGTTAATAAATTAAAGTCAAAAAAATAAATTATGGCAATTCATATAACAGACGAATGTATTAATTGTGGAGCTTGTGAACCAGAGTGTCCTAACACAGCAATATATGAGGGCGGAGCTAAATGGGCTTTTTCTGATGGTACGGATTTAAATGGCTTAATTGAACTTGAAAATGGTACTATTCAAGCTAATGATAAACAAGAGCCCATTTCAGATGATAAATATTATATTGTCCCTTATAAATGTACAGAATGTATAGGTTTTCATGAAGAACCTCAATGTGCAGCGGTATGCCCAGTGGATTGTTGTGTCCCTGACCCAGACCATGTAGAAACACAAGAAGAGTTATTAATAAAAAAAGAATGGCTTCACTTAGCATAGTTTTTTTAATTTTTTTTGATAGATAAAATTTTTTTGTTGTAATATTGTAATTTAATTTTTAGCAAGATGAACGAAACCGTATTAAAGTTTCAAGATAAAGTTAAACCCAAATTTTTTCCTAAACATCAATATGCAATCTATAAAAGATTAGAAACCAAACATTCTACCGTAGAAATTGATGAAACAGACCCACTGGGTACTGAAATGGTATTAAATATTGGTCCTCAACACCCAGCAACGCACGGCGTTTTACGTGTAGTTACCCAATTAGAAGGCGAAACGATTGTTAAATGTGTTCTAGATGTGGGTTACTTACACAGAGGAATTGAAAAACTTGCTGAATATAAAACTTTTCAAGAGTTCATGCCCTATACTGACCGTATGGACTATCTTTCTCCATATTCCAATAATGTAGGTTTGTGTTTAGCTGTTGAAAAATTAGCGGGTATTGAAGTACCCGAAAGAGCACAATATATAAGAACTATTGCTTGTGAATTAGCAAGAATTTCTGCTCATAATTTATGGTTAGGGACAATGTTAATGGACGCTGGTGCCGTTTCTATGTTTATGTACACTTTCCGCGAAAGAGAAAAAATTTACGATATTTTTGATAAGTTAGCAGGGGTTCGTTTTACAGTTTCCCATTGTAGAGTTGGTGGTATCCAATTTGATATGACCGACGAAGTAGCTAAAATTATTTCTGATTACATTGATAGCTTCCTTAAAGAATTGGATTCTTGGCATAAATTTATTGACCGTAATCCCATTTGGATTAACCGTAATCTTAATGTTGGATATGTTTCAAAAGAGGAAGCTATTAATTTAGGATTTACAGGACCTTGCTTAAGAGCTTCTGGTGTCGCTCATGATATTCGTAAAGCTGAGCCTTATTTAGTTTATTCGGGATTGGATTTTAGTGTCCCTACTCGTACCGAAGGGGACTGTTTAGCTCGTTATTTTGTTCGTATTGAAGAAATGGAACAAAGCGCCAAAATCATTAAACAATGTTTAAAAAGACTACCTAAAGGAATTATAAGAGCTGATAATGCTAAACAAACCTATATTTCCAAAGAAGAAATTTATTATTCTATGGAAGGTCTTATTCATGATTTTATGATGGTAGATGTAGGCGTCATGCCTCCTAAAGGTGCAGAAATTTACCATGCTATTGAAGCTCCAAAAGGTGAACTCGGTTTTTATATCCTGTCTGATGGTACTGGTGCTCCTTGGAGATTAAAAATTAAATCCCCTTCTTTTAGTAATTTACAAGTACTTGAAAGAATGATGGAAGGTTCTATGGTTTCTGATACCGTAGTCTTAATTGGCTCTGTTGATCCTGTTATGGGTGAAGCGGATAAATAAAAATTTCATTCCTCTTATTTAAAACTTAAACAAGGAAATAAAATCTTTGTAATTGGATAAAATGGTACAAATGCTCACAGTGTAAGAAATTCCTTCACAAAGTTTTATTCAGAATCTTTTAGAATTTAATATTCTTTCTTCGCAAAAACTATTGGAAAAAGCAAACGTTGGAACAATGGATTTAAAAGGAGACATTGAGTTTGTATATACTCCAAACCAAAGGTTGATAATGTATCTTATCCTTGTCAGTAGGCTTTCAAATGGAGAGAGTTTCAGCCATTTTCAAAACAAATTTGTTGCATGTGTCGAAACTGCTTTAGGATATTTGAGCAACAGACTGCTTGATATTATTTTCTGTGCTTATGATTGTGTTCCTATCAGAGAGAGTATTTGGTCAAAAATCAATAATTATCAAATTTCACTTTGGGGGAGAACTCTTTCTTTGGTAAATATATTGCATAGTTTACAATATGTTTCTTTTTTTCTGAAAACATGCAAAAAGATTTAAAACAAGCTACAGAACGGCTAGAAATAGATTTGCAGAACACATCTGACAATGATAGAAATATATCAATAAGAACATTAGATGAATATAAAAAGAAGAAAGAGAACATTTTACAAAAAGAAAATTATCTATTGCCGCCTAAACTTCCCCCTATTGGAACTTTTTTAGCAAAATACACTGATAGATAGCTTTTCTTGAAATAGGGTTTTTGCTTAATGGTTCATTTTGTGGTAGGATTTTAACATTGCTTGATAGTTCTTCGGCGGCTATTGGTACAGAAGATGAATAGCCCTTTTGGTAAAAGATTATTTTCAAGGAACCAACCTGCAAATTCGGGTTTTTGAGCTTTGAGGGCAAAAGAAAATAAAGTCTAAAGTTATATTTGATACAAGTTAAGTATTGTTCTTTTACTTTTTTGGAGATCTCTACGAAATCACGTTGGAAATATTGATACCAAATTGATGTTACAACCAATTTTATTCTTATTTGTTTATAAGTTGAAATCATTGTAACTTTGCTCGTAATTTTTAGTTACACATGTTAAGAAAGCACTTCATATTATGTTTGTTTATTTTTGGAACTTTATCAAGTTGCAAAGATTTTTTCGGAAAAAAAACAGATTTGTCTTTTATTGAAGTACCTAAGTACGATAATCAATTAGTAGCATTTATACCTATTCAACCTGTAATTACGAACTTCATTAAACCTATTGATATTACAGCTGGCTATGATGAATTATTATATATTGTTGATGAAGGTACTAATGAAATTGTTTCTATGGACCAGGCAGGTCGGATTTTGTCTCGTTTTTATTTGAAAGGTGTAAAAAAAGTAGTTCAAGATAGAAAATTACAATTGTTAGCTATTGCAGATTTTGATACTACTATTAATAATGTAACCTATACGTTGTCTGCGATTTATCGTATTCAAATGAACCCTAATAACTATTCCTTAAATTCTGCTCAAATTATCAAAAAAATTATTCATCCATTTTATTTTAGAACATCTTTTGCTGCTTTTGATGCACAAGTAAAATTAAATGGAATTACCTTATTGGCTGATGGTAGCTATTATGTAACCAGAACCGGACCTAATAATTCGATTACTCAATTTGGTGGACCCAATGACGCTGTAATTTATTTTAATTATAAAGATGAATATCAATATTTTTTAGTCGTAAATACAGAAACGGGAGTTTCTTCGGATTATTTTAAAAAGCCCTTTGGTATAGTAGCTTTAGCTCAACCTCCTCAATCACCATTTATTAGTACCTCTAAAAATTTTTATTTTACTTCTTTAGAAAATAATACTGCACTAAAAGTTCAGTTGATAAAAGCCTCCGAAACTGAAGATGGAACAGATTATTCATTAAATACCAATCAAATCATGGGAGATACTTCAAAAGCAGATGGATTTTTATATACTGCAAACCGTTTTCAAGCTCCAAAAGGTTTAGCTTATGCAGGAGATGGTACCAATTATTTATTTGTAACGGATAGCGAAAAAGACTCTGTTTATATATTTACCAATACAGGTTTAGAAGGTGTAAAACCACCCGCAGGTGCAGAGAGTACAAAATTTATTAAAGTTTCTTTTGGTGGAACTGGTTCAGCACCTAATCAATTTAAGCAACCTATGGGATTAACATTTTATCGTAAAATTCTTTATATTTGCGACCCCGGAAATCAACGTATTGTTCGTTTTCGTTTAACTACGGATTTCAATTAGTGTAAATGGCAAACAACAAAAAACTTTCATTAGATGAATTAAAAAGACTTAATTTAGAACAATTTTATAAAGCACCAAAATTGCCTATTGTAGTCATTTTAGATAATATTAGGAGTTTAAATAATGTGGGTTCATTTTTCAGAACTTGTGACGCATTTAGAATAGAAAAGTTATACTTAACAGGCGGTACAGGTTGCCCTCCTAATAAAGAAATTTATAAAACCGCATTAGGAGCTGAAAATTCTGTAAATTGGGAATATGTTACTGATATTGCAGAAATAATTACTCAACTCAGTCAATCAGGATACAAAATAGTTGCAGTAGAACAAACTCAAAATTCTATACCTTTAACAGATTTTCTACCAGAACCAAAAACTGCGCTTATTTTTGGAAATGAAGTAGAAGGAGTTTATGATTTTGTAGTGAATAGTGCCGATTTTTGTATAGAAATCCCTCAATACGGCACAAAACATAGTTTAAATGTTGCAGTTTCAGCAGGAATAGTCATTCATTATTTCACAAATTATTTAATAAAACAACATAACATAAAAATTTGAAATGTCAAATTTAAAAGAAACACATGGGCATAGCCACAAAGTAACAACTGCTGCATTGCTAATTACATTGGGAATTATTTATGGGGATATTGGAACCTCTCCATTATACGTAATGCGTGCAATTGTAGGTGATGGGCTCATCAATAAACAATTAATTTTGGGTGGTTTATCTTGTATTTTTTGGACATTAACCATTCAAACAACCTTAAAATATGTTTTCCTTACTTTACAAGCAGATAATCATGGTGAAGGTGGTATATTTTCTTTATATACCTTAGTAAATAGCAAAAATAAAAATCGTTGGTTAATTTACCCAGCTATGTTTGGTGGAGCACTCTTATTGGCAGATGGTTTTATAACTCCTCCAATTTCTGTATCATCTGCTGTAGAAGGTCTCCAAATTTTAGAAGAATTTAAAAACATAAATGTAATACCCATCGTTATTGGAATTCTTACTATTTTATTTTTTATACAACAATTTGGTACTAAAACTGTTGGAAATTTTTTTGGACCAGTTATGTTTACATGGTTTTCTATGTTAGCAATACTTGGAATTATCAACATAGCATATGATTGGTCAGTATTAAAAGCCTTTAATCCCTATTATGCTTTAGATTTGTTGATTAATTATCCTGATGGATTTTGGGTTTTGGGTGCAGTGTTTTTATGTACAACAGGAGCCGAAGGAATTTATTCAGATTTAGGACATTGTGGCAAAAAAAACATTCGTATCACTTGGGGTTTTGTAAAGCTTGCACTAATTTTAAACTATTTTGGTCAAGGTGCATGGTTATTGACTAGGGAAGGCCAGCATTTGAATACCAGTCCATTTTATGGTATAATGCCTGAATGGTTTCTACCTTTTGGTATTACTGTAGCAACATGTGCGGCCATAGTGGCAAGCCAGGCCTTAATTTCAGGTTCATTTACTCTAATTAATGAAGCTATTCGCCTAAACTTGTGGCCTAAAGTTCGTATCAATTACCCTACGGAAATCATGGGTCAGCTTTATATACCCTCAGTAAACTTTATTTTATGGTTAGGTTGTTTGTCTATCGTATTTATTTTTGGTAGTTCTGAACACATGGAAGCAGCCTACGGTTTAGCCATTATTACTACTATGATGATGACCACCATTTTATTAATGTTTTACCTCAAAAAAAATCATTACCCAACTTATTTTATTGTGGGATTAGGAATTTTACTCACTATTTCTGAAGGAGCATTTTTTATTGCTAACATGAGTAAGTTTGTTAAAGGTGGGTATGTAATGATTATTATAGCTTTTGTTTTAGCTTTCATCATGTGGGTTATGTACTCCGTAAGAAATATCAAAGATGAGTACAGCGAATTTGTAAACCTAAAAGATTATTTACAACAACTTGGTGATATTAGCAAAGATGAAAGTTTACCTAAATATGCAAGCCATTTAGTATATTTAACTGGTGGAAAAGGCGATTATGATGTAGAAAATAAGATTATATATTCTATTTTTCAAAAGCAACCTAAAAGAGCAGACATTTATTGGTTTATCCATGTAAATACTCATCCCTCTCCTTACAAAATGGAATACAAAGTCAATATTATGAAACAAGATGATGTAATTCGTATTGATTTTAATTTAGGATTTAGAATTGCACCAAGAATCAATGTTTTTTTAAGAAAAGTGATTCAAGATTTAGTTGCTAATAATGAAGTAAATATTCTATCACGTTATCCATCACTTAGAAAATATAATATCACAGGAGATTTTCGCTTCGTGGTCTTAGATAAATTTTTGTCTAATGAGAATGACGATATGCCATTTTTAAGAAAATTGGTTCTCAATTTTTACTTTTTTCTTAGAAAGCTTAGTTTATCTGAGGAACAAGCATTTGGTTTAGATACTTCTCAAGTTACTATTGAAAAGGTACCTTTAATTGTTAAGCAACCTAAAGATATTCAATTGAAAAGAGTTTATTAGTATTGGATCATGCAGTATTTAATTGTTGGTTTAGGAAATATTGGAGAAGAATACAAAGAAACTCGTCATAACATTGGCTTTATGATAGTAGATGAATTAGCAAAAAAACTATCAACAGATTTTAAATCCGATAAAAATGCTTATTCTACACAGGCTACTTATAAAGGTCGTAAACTCTTACTTTTAAAACCTACTACTTATATGAATCTAAGTGGAAAAGCTGTACAATATCATTTATTACAAAATAAAATACCCTCAGAAAACTTGTTGGTTATTACTGATGATATTGCAATTCCATTTGGTACTTTAAGATTAAAACCTAAAGGTTCTGATGGAGGTCATAATGGATTAAAAAATATTCAAGACTTATTACAAACTACTAATTTTCCCCGCTTAAGAGTCGGTATAGGTTCAGAATTTTCCAAAGGAAAACAAGTAGATTATGTTTTAGGAAAATTTAATGCTGACGAACAAAAAGTATTATACAATATTCTTGAAGCTGGAACCCAAGCAATACTTTCATTTGTTTTTCATGGTATTGATTATACCATGAACCAGTATAATAAATCATTTATAGATAATAACAAAAATTCTCAATAATTATTATGGAACAATTTCAAAAAATTTTCATTCAAGTAATTGAAGAAATGATACCTTTTAATAAGTACTTAGGTTTTCAATTAGAAGAAATAAGAGAAGGATTTGCTAAAATACGTGTACCTTTTAAACCAGAATTTATTGGTGATCCTAGAAATAACCGTCTTCATGGTGGATTGTCAGCAACATTAATAGATACTGTTGGTGGTGCAGCAGCATTAACTACTCTAACTTCGTATGATGACCAAATCGCAACGATTGATATGCGTGTAGATTATCTTAAGCCCGGAAAAGCAGAAGACATAATCGCAGAAGGTCAGATATTAAGAAGCGGTAACCGCATTGTAGTATGCGAAATGAAAGTATATCAGCCCTCTTCAGAAGACATTATTGCTGTTGGTAAAGCGGTTTATAATGTAATCCGAAAAAATCCAAAACAAGACTAATAATATCTAATTATTACAAATAAAGATAATCTATAAATTATCTATTGCTGCAATTACTACGATTATCCATCTCGCTTCATTCAAACAAGAAAATTAAGACAACTTATTTGAAAAAACGATAAACTATAAAAAAATAAAGAGCTAAGGGGCGGCAACCTACTCTCCCACCAATTACGGCAGTACCATCGGCGACGTTGGGCTTAACTTCTCTGTTCGGAATGGGAAGAGGTGTTCACCAACGCTTTAGCTACCCTTAGCTCTTTTAACATTTATTTTTCTATTGAAAAAATTTTATTTTTGACTTATTGTTGGTAGTATGAAAAAGTAAATTTTTTAATCAAAAAGTTGTTTAAGAAGAACTCTTTGGGTAATTAGTACTGCTCTGCTGAACATATTACTATGATTACACATGCAGCCTATCAACGTAGTCGTCTTCTACGACCCTTTAAGGATATCTCATCTTGAGGCGAGTTTCGTGCTTAGATGCTTTCAGCGCTTATCTCATCCCTACATAGCTACCCAGCCGTGCAGTTGGCACTACAACTGGTACACCAGAGGTAAGTACGTACCGGTCCTCTCGTACTAAGAACGTGTCCTCTCAAATATCCTACGCCCACTACAGATAGAGACCGAACTGTCTCGCGACGTTCTGAACCCAGCTCGCGTGCCATTTTAATCGGCGAACAGCCGAACCCTTGGGACCTTCTACAGCCCCAGGATATGACGAGCCGACATCGAGGTGCCAAACC
>CALLMJ010000120.1 GCA_938006875.1 uncultured Bacteroidia bacterium | reverse complement strand
CAATCCTTAAAATAATCCTGACTAAACATCAGAAAATAAATTTTCAACATTTAGATAAATCAAACTATAAACCTTTGTAAATAGGTTTCAAAATGTCGATATCTCTTACATAATTAATTTAAAAACAATTAGTTATAGCCTAAACGAAAATTCTGTTCAATATCTCTATTATATTAAAGCTTTTACCAATGGAATACCATTTTCTTGGAAAGACTTCAAAACCTCTTCATATATTTCACAAGCCATTAAATAGGCATTAGAAGGATTACCTGCTGATGCAAAAGCTTCCAATGTAATTCCTTTATCATCAAAAGTAAAAACTCTTACAGGAACTTCCGGAAAATTATTTTTTTTATCTTCCTCAGTTCTTGTGTCAATACGATAGGGATGTTTAAAACAAATATCATGAATTATGGTTTTTGCTTTTTCTATATCTGCATCTAACGAGACTCTAAAAAATAAACGCCTAAAAACCCTTTCATCTTCAATAGTTAAATTGGAAATAACAGCATTACCAATTACAGAATTAGGAATTACAATACGGTTATTTTCAAAATCTCTTATAACAGTATGGCGCATAGTTATATCCTCAACAATACCAAAAAAATCGTTATTACCGCTTCCGCTCACTCTTATTCTATCATTTACACGAAAAGGTTCAAAAAAAACTATAAATAAACCGTTAATGGTATTAGCTATTGCTTGTTGTGAAGCAAAGGCAATTGCAGCTGCTGCAATTCCCGCTCCTGCTAATAAAGAAACTATTGCTGATTGTATGGTTGGAATAGATGAACCAATTAAAATAACAGCAGTAAAATAAATCATGAACACCAAAAAGTGTTGCATAAACCGAAATTTAGTAGGATTTAATTTTAACCTTTCAGACCAAAGTTTTATTGACTTGTTTATAGTGATTTTAACTAATCTATGGGATATAAACGCACTCATTAAAACAATCCCAATCCATATCAAATGAGGAATATCCGATACTTCATCAAAGAATTTTTCAAACATAGTTTTGCAAAGTTACGCAGAAAATGAAGTATTTTTACAGTTCACTTGCAATAACCTTCCAAATTAAACTTAATAATTTTTTATCAATGAAATACAAATTTGCTTTTCTTTTTGTTTTTGTGATTTCCATTTTAGTTAGATTTCCTTATTTGAATAGACCTTTAAGCGGTAATTATGAATGGCTAATAGCTCATTGTTTGGTTACTTACGATGTTTGGAAACAAGATGGAGTATTTCATCATCATTTTTTACCTGTTTATACTTACCAAGGTTCTACCAATCATCATATACCCATAGGGGATTTAGGTTCTGTTGAAAAAAATGGAAGGTTGTATTATATTTCTTATCCTGCTTTTGGATTTATTTTTCCTTATATCGCAACATTTGGTTGGGCTTATGAACCTTTAGTTTTAAAAATTTTCAATATTTTTTTACATCTTATAAGTGCTATTTTTCTATGGAAAATTCTGATTTCTTTTCTTAGTTCTTTAGCGACCTTTTTGAGTGTAACTTATTATTTACTTCAACCCAATTTACTTTGGTTTCATGGAAATGTTTATTTTTTAGATGTTTTATCCATGGATATACTGATTATTCAACTATATCTAACTCTACAATATATTCAAAATCCTAATCAAAAAAACTCTATTCTTTGGCTTTTGATAAACTTTTTGCTTTGTCAAACAGAATGGATAGGTTATTTGATATTGTTTACTGCTGGTTTATATACCATTTACAAAAAACAATGGAAATTATTTTCTGTGTTATTTATTTGGGGATTATTCAATTTATTATTTACCTTTTGGCATTATGGAAGTTTTTTAGGCTACGAAAATTATCTTAACGCTTTGATACAAAAAGGTTTAAAAAGAATAGGTAATTCTGATGCAATATCGCACCATTGGGGAGAATGGAAGCCCTTTTTATTTTTCCTCATCAACTTTTTAATTTATGAATTTACCTTAATTCTAGCATTGTTTTTTAATATTGGCAATACCCTTTCACAAATTGAGTATTTACAAAAAAAAATCAACATTAAACTTTATACAAAATTAGTCCTTTTAGCTGGTTTACCCGTTTTAATGCATTATATTTTGCTTTATAATTTTACAACAGGGCATAGTGCTTTGGCCGCAGTAATAGCCAATCCTTTTTTTATTTTACTTTTAGCACCTATGCTGGAAATGATTGTATCCATTTCTAATTCCATAGGAAAAAAAATGGGTATAACTGTGAATGTTACCATCATAATTTTTGGATTGATTTTTTTTCTATTAAGGAATAACCATGATTTTCAATGGTATTTTAAAATTCACTTTGCTAATATTAGCTTTACGCCCAGCAATGAGTTTCAAGAACTTGGATTTAATATTCAAAAACAAACACCTCCTAATTACGTATCTGCTATATTAAATCCAGATTTTGCTTCTAATCCACAATTAATATTTTATGCCAAAAGAAACATTATTCAATTTTATAACTATCAAGAGGCTGTAGAGTATGCCAATAAAAATCAAGTAAAAATTAAGGTTTTTGAAATTAACTCCTTTTGGAAAATTATCAATACTTACGAAGTTATACCCAGTAATTAATTATTACCGTTGAAGGGCTCAGGTGGTTCTGTTCCATGAATTGCAAAAGGCGTTATCATAAGAATATATAAATCTAACCAAAAACTGTAATTTTCTACATAATAAACATCTAATTCAAGCTTTTTTTTCCATGAAATAGCATTCCTTCCATGAATTTGAGCATAGCCAGTAATTCCTGGTTTTACTAAATGTCTTTTTTTTTCTTCTTTTGAGTAAAGAGATAAATATTCCACTAATAACGGTCTTGGACCCACCAAGCTCATATCCCCTTTTAAAACATTCCACAATTGAGGAATTTCATCTAATGAGGTTTTACGTAAAAATTTTCCAAAAGAAGTAACTCTTTGAAGGGAATGAATATTTTCATTTTCTTTGGGTTCACGCATGGTTCTAAACTTGACTAAAGGAAATAGTTTTTCATTTTTACCAGGTCTCGATTGAACAAAAAAAGGCTTTTCTCTACGTAAAAGATAAATCATCAAAATCATAACAAAAACAGGGAAAAATACCAGCAAGCCTATAGAGGCTCCGAGAATATCTAAAATTCTTTTTCCGAAAAGTTTATAAATCATTATGAATTTAGAAGAAAATTTGGGTCTTTCCCTTGCTACGCTGTGGGTCGGGGTGCTACGTTTATACTTCTATTCAGTATTTCAGTGAACTCAATATATCATAATCCCTCATCTGCTTCGGTATCATAAGGCAGTGCCACTTCGTGGTCAATGAGTATTATCGAGAATTGTGTTCTTCGCATCCCTCACGCTTACTACTTTTGATTTAATCAATGATTTCAAATTCTGTTCTTCTATTCAACTGACGTCCGGCATCCGTTTCATTTGTAGCAATCGGTACTGACTCTCCGTAGCCTTGGTACTGTAATCTATTCGCATCAATTCCATTTTGTATCAACCAATCCACAACTGCTTTTGCTCTTTTTTCTGATAATTGTTGATTATAAGAATCTGAACCCACATTGTCCGTATGACCTCCGATTTTAATTTTAATCTTAGGATTATCCACCAAAATTTTATGTAACCTTTCTAGCTCCGCAACGGATTCTTTGCGTAAAGTAGCTTTATCAAAATCAAAGAAAATATTTTTCAAGATAATTTTTTCACCTTTTTTGATAGCCTTCAATTGAATATCTTTTTGAAATTCTTGATAGGAAGTATTTTGAACAATATCGAAATTTTCGGAATGGAATAGATAGTTAGGAGCTTGAGCTACAATACCATAATTCTTTCCGGAAGGTAAAGTAACTAGATATTTTCCTGATGTAGAATTAGAAGTTAATTCAAAAAGGGTATCATTTTTTTCATTATCAATGATATATAAAGTTGCTTCAACAGGTTTGCCCGTTTGAGCATCTGTAACAATTCCTTTTAATAAAATTAATGATGGAGCTGTAATAACAGAAATAGGAACTTCTTTTTCTTCTAATTCAATTTTTTTTTCAGTAGTTTCTAATGCAATGACTTCAGGTAATTTGAAAGTAATTACATAAATATCTTTTTCACCGTAACCACCTGCTTTAGAACTTGCATAATACCCATGACGTCCACTAGCAGTCATTACAAAATAAATATCATCATCAGTGGTATTAATAGGATAACCTAAATTTTGAGGTTTGGAAAATTTGCCATTAGGTTTTAATTCCGATTTAAAAATATCAAATCCTCCCATAGAGGAATGCCCTTTAGAACTAAAATATAAAGTTTTACCATCAGGATGGAAAAATGGTGCATCATCGTCTTGTTCAGTATTAATTTCTTCTAAATTTCTGGGTTCAGACCATCTTCCATTTTTTCCTAATTCACATAAATAAATATCTCTACCTCCTTTACCGCCGGGTCTATTACTCACAAAAAATAACCATTTATTATCCGCAGAAATACAAACAGAAGGTTCATAATAATTTGAATTAATAGGTTTTCCTATGTTTTTAGGTTCTGTCCATTTTGAGCCTTTCAAAGTAGAATAATAAATATCTCCACCATTATCATCACGGTACATATAAAGTTTTTGACCATCAGTAGATAAGGCAATGCAAGCGTCGTGTCCCGTGGTGTTTATGGTAGGACCCATATTGGTAGCTTTAGACCATTTACCTCCTTGTTTTGTTGAGATATATAAATCTTCATAATGAAAACCATCAGGAGCTATATCACCAAGGCAATCTGAACGTCTTGAAGTAAAAATCATTTCTTCATCATCAGCAGTAACAACAGGAGCAAAATCTGGGTACTCCGTATTAATTTCTGGACCTGCATTTTCTATTTTTACATCTACAGGATTTTTAATTAATTCTTTTCCATTTCTGCATTGAGCTATTAATTTTTCGTAAGCAAAATATTCTTTTGAAGTGGGTTTGAATTTATCGCGAAGCTTAGCATACATTTTCATGGCTTCATCAAACTTCATATCAAAATGTAAGGAATAAGCGTAATATTCTAAAACATCAGGCTTAAAATTAGAATTGATTTTATAAACTTTTTCAAAGAGTGATAGGCATTTATCTTTTTTTCCAACAATCCAATAAGTTCTTCCTAAAAAATAGCAAGTTTCAATATTATCTGGATTGATTTTGTAAGCATTTTCTAAATAAGGAAGAGCTTTTCTGTACTCTTCATATTCAAAATGGTCTTTACCTTTTTTTAAATCCTTTTTTTCATTTTGAGCAGATAGCGAAGCAAAACTCAAAAATAAATAAGCCAAAAACATTATGCGTAGCATGTTTATTTGTAGTTATGAACGCAAATTTAATGAAATAAGTAAGCCAAACCAAAATTTTATAAAACTTCTTTACAAAAAAATTAAACTTTTGTAAGCGTTAGGGATATGGAGGGTTTAGCACTGCCTTTTCCTGAAAAATATAAGCAGGGAAAAAGTTGTGTTACATTGAATTCACCGAAATACCGAAGCGAACAGCAAAACCCACTTCGTTAAGCCCAGTGTAAACGTAAACAGCTCGACCCCGATGGGGACACGCCCTAATAAAAGTTCTATAGGTAAGTTACTTAACTTTGTAAATAAAAGCAGTGTAATTTTTATTAATCGGATTCAACCAACGAATAAATTGGTCTAAATAACTGGGATATAATGTTTGAACTAACTCAATATTCGGATAACAAGATTGGATTTTTTTTATTCTTTCTTGAAGTTTTGTTTCTTCCATGAAAATAATGTAATTAGGGCTTTTATGAGTTTTGTCTTTAAAATATTGACATAAACTGTTCCAGTCAGTGCTTGCTGTTACACAAAATTGCTCACATTTTTCGTCCCATTCATCTGCGTAAAACATGGGTAAGTATCCACAAGCATCTTCAAAACTATTTTCTATTAAGAATCTTTTTTCACCGGGTTGATGGTATAAATAATACATTGCCTCTACACGAGTTTTTTTCATGTATGCTGGTAATAAAAATAAAGTTGCAAGCGTATTTACTATCCAAAAAAATGCCCAAAATTTGGCATAATGTTTTTGAATCCAAGCAGGAATTTGATTAAGCCTTACTTTTTCATTCCAAACGATTGTTCCTAAAATAATGACAAAAGGAATCATGGGTAAAATAAAACGTTCTTGCTTATTAGGAAAATAACTGTGAAATACCAAAAATAAAAAAGAGGGTACAAATAATAAAGCATATTTTTTCCATGATTGAAAAAAGCCTAAAAGTAAAAAAATACTAATCGGAGGAATTAAAAATCCCGCTAAAACTAATAAAAAGTTATACCAAGGCAAAGTGATATAATCATTTCTATGGGTAACATTATAATCAATATAACCTTTTATTTCTGCAAATGGGTAACCCCAAAAATGCCAATCTATAGTTCCATGAACAGCAGAAAAAGTAATGACATTTCCAATAAAATACAACAAAAATGGGAACCATTGTTTTCTGTATAGCATTACTAAACCAATTCCAACAGGAAATAAACCAGATTGAAAACGAATAGTTATAGACAAACCCGATAGTAATCCAGCAATAAAAAAATCTGTTTTGGAGTTTTGATTTTTTATTAAAAAGTAAATAGAAGCTAAAACTAAGGGTATAGTACCCATTTCCACCAAACTTCTTACTGAAAAAACAGGAAAGAAAAACAAAAAAGTAAGTAATAACCCAACTAAACGGGCATCATTTTCATGAGGACTTAATTTTTGAGTAATTTTAAATCCATAGTAAACAGTTAATAAGGAATAACTGGCTAAAATTAAACGAATAAAAAACATCTTGACCTGTGGGTCAGTAATGTTAAGAAATTCAAAGAATTGAAAAACTAAATAATGAAAACCGGGAAAAACCCAGCCATGCCCTTGTGGAGTATTATGAGAAGCATGAGGTAACCAACCCATACAATTTACCCCTTCAATCCAAGATTGAGCAGGCTCAACCACTAAAAAGTGGTCATCAAACATTCCATATCCCTTAGAGAAAATTACTCCTATCAATCTAACAAAAAAACCCGTTATCAATAAAAAAGATAACGGTTTTTTTTGCCAATAATTTTGAATTTTTTGAAACATTAATTAAAATCTAACGGATAATCCACGATTTCATGCCATGGTAAGCCATATTTACCGAGTAAATCTAAGAAAGGGTCAGGATTAAATTGTTCAACATTCCAGACACCAGCTCCCGACCATTTGCCTGTGAGTACCATTAAAGCACCTAACATAGCGGGTACGCCAGTAGTATAGGAAACCCCTTGTGCTCCTACTTCTTTATAGCAAGCGGCATGGTCGCAGTTATTGTAAATAAAATAAGTTCTCGGCTTACCGTCTTTAATTCCTCTAATTTGGCAACCAATGGAAGTTTGTCCTGTATAATTTTCTGCTAATGAACCAGGGTCCGGTAATAAGGCTTTCAAAAACTCAATAGGAATAATATCCATACCTTTATATTGGATAGGCTCAATAGAAGTCATACCTACATTTTGAAGTACTCTTAAATGGGTTAAATAGTTTTCGGAAAATGTCATCCAAAATCTTGCTCTTTTTAAGGTAGGGAAATTTATCACTAAAGATTCTAATTCTTCGTGGTACAATAAATAAGATTCTCGAGGACCGATTTCTGGATAATTCACCGGTTGATGGATTTCTAAGGGACCGGTTTCAACCCATTGACCATTTTCATAAAAACGACCATTTTGAGTAATTTCACGAATATTAATTTCGGGATTAAAATTGGTAGCAAAGGCTTTACCATGGTTTCCTGCATTACAATCTACGATGTCTAAATAATGAATTTCATCAAAGAAATGTTTAGCAGCACGAGCAGTAAAAATATTGGTAACACCGGGGTCAAAACCACAACCTAAAACTGCCATAATACCGGCTTGTTTAAATTTTTCTTGGTAAGCCCATTGCCATTTATATTCAAATTTAGCTACGTCACGAGGTTCATAATTAGCGGTATCTAAATAATGAACTTTTGTTTCCAAACAAGCGTCCATGATGGTTAAATCTTGGTAGGGTAATGCAACATTAATAACAATTACAGGTTGAAAACTTTTAATTAAAGCTACTAGTTCTGGTACATTATCCGCATCCACAGCAGCTGTTTGTATGGTTCTATTATATTTTTTTTGAATGCTTTGTGCTATAATATCACATTTAGATTTTGTACGTGAAGCTAGTAAAATTTCACCAAAAACTGCTGGTTCAGAAGCACATTTATGAGCAACTACATTACCCACGCCGCCAGCACCAATAATTAAAACTTTGTGCATTGGTTATTATGATTTTTATGCGGCAAAATTAATAAAAATCATTTTTAGAACAAGTTCTTATTATTTTCTTAAAAAAGGGTTATAGTTTTTTTCTCTACCTATAGTTGTTTTGGGTCCGTGTCCTGAATAAACTGTTACATTTTCTCCTAAGGGTAACAAAACTTGGTAAATGCTTTGCATTAAAACTTCATAACTCCCACCCGGCAAATCAGTTCTTCCTATACTTCCTTGAAACAACACATCACCCGAAAATAAGGTTTGAGAAGGTTCATGAAAAAAGCTAATGGAGCCCGGAGAGTGACCTGGAGTATGAAACATTTGAAATTCTATTTTTCCAATGGAAATATTGGAATCAGGTATTAAATAATTTTTAGCAGCAGGTGGTTTAGGGCAATCTATACCAAAAAATTGACCCTGAACATTAGCATTTGCTAACATACTTTTTTCTACTTCGTGATGTTCTGGTAATAATCCAAATTTTTCATAAATAAATTTACAGCCCATTACATGGTCTATATGGCAGTGCGTCAATAAAACTCGTTGTAAAGATAAATGATTTTTTTGAATGATGTTTAAAACATGCTGTTGCTCGTCTTGATATAAACAACCGGGGTCTATAATAGCCGCTATTCCCTCATCATCGGCAATAATATAAGTATTTTCTGAAAAGGGATTAAATTCCATTTGAAAAATTCTTAATTTCATTTTATTCTA
Source organism: uncultured Bacteroidia bacterium (assembly GCA_938006875.1). Classification (GTDB taxonomy): domain Bacteria; phylum Bacteroidota; class Bacteroidia; order J057; family CALLMJ01; genus CALLMJ01. The sequence goes on along the minus strand of CALLMJ010000120.1, from coordinate 17,171 downwards.
TAATCGGAATGTATTTTTTTTGTACCCATTTGAACAGCTTTATCATAAATATTTTTGCCTTGGTTCTCAAAACCTGGTACATCAGACATACAATCTTCTATAATTAAAAGTTTTTGAACCAATTCAGGTTTTAAATCTATAATTTGTTGAATAGAAGTAGCCACGCAATGAGAACGAGCTTCACCTGCCACTAAAACATGGTCAAATTGATTTAAGTAATTAAAAAGTTCATGATTGGGGTGAGTTTCTGGATAAAGGTCATGGGGAATATTGGCAGAAAAAATACCATATTGTTCAGTAAAAGGATTGGTGCCTTTAAAAACACTTTTATGAGGTTTTAATTTTTTTACACTCCATGATTGAATAGCTTCCATTAAATTATCCATAATCGTAAAACCTTTTGTACCAGCAATACAATGGTAAGGCCAAATAACATGTTTAAATTGTCCTTGTTCTTCTAATAATTTGATATAAGAAATTGAATATTCAGGATTTACAACGGGTTTCCATGTTAAATTATGAATATCCTCAAAAGTAATTAAAGTAAATGGATTAGGGTTTTTGCTTTCTTGTGATTGCCAATAACAAGGATGGGAAATATGTACATAAGGATGAGCATCCATACTTAAAATAATGCTTTCAATGGAGTTTTGATTCTGTATAATAAATTGAGAAAGCCTTTCTATATCTTTTTCTGCACCTGGTACATATAATGCACCTTTAGGGTCACAAAAATCATATTGAGCATCAATGATTAATAAAGCGTATGATTGGGACATAGTTTAATTTAATTTTGCAAATTTAGAAAGTTTTTAAACTTATTGTGGATTTTTTATTTTTTTAAATGAAGATTTTTTTCCATTCAAAAATTTTTTGTAATTTTGTACTCAACAAATCGATATGAAAACCCTATTTTTTGTTTTATTTTTTACGTTAGCATTTATTAATTATGCTCAAAATTTTCAGTTACCCAAATTGAATTATGAATTTAATGCTTTAGAACCTTACATTGATGAGGCTACAATGAAAATTCATTATGAAAAGCATCACCAAACCTATATCAACAACTTAAACAAAGCGTTACAAGGTCAAGATGTAACAAATTTATCCTTAGAAGATATTCTTAAAAATGTATCCAAATATTCTGACGCAGTTCGTAATAATGGAGGCGGGCACTATAATCATACTTTATTTTGGGAAATTTTAACTCCACAAAAAAATACTCAACCAACCGCTCATCTTAAAAATGCTATTGAAAAACAATTTGGTTCCTTAGATAGCTTAAAAAATTTAATGACACAAAAAGGTTTATCTCAATTTGGTTCGGGTTGGGTTTGGTTAATTGTGAATTCAGAAAAAAAATTAGAAGTTACATCTACTCCAAATCAAGATAATCCTTTGATGGATGTAGTAAAAACTAATGGTATACCTATTCTGGGAATTGATGTATGGGAACATGCTTATTATTTGAAATACCAAAATAAAAGAAATGATTATTTACAAAATATTTGGAACGTTATTAATTGGGAAGAAGTAAGCAAAAAATACGAAAAAATTGTACCAAAAGGAATTTTTGATGATTGGTCTGCGATTAAAGAGTTTCATAAAGTCATGTCCTCAACTTTTCATCCATCAGAAGAAGGAGATTTAGAACCTATCAAAAAACGTAGCCAAGAACTATTAGATAAAGCAAAAAGTTTAAAAACTTCCCCTATTCCTAATGAATTAAAATCTAAGGTGAACATGGCAACTCTAGATAAACTTATTAAAGATTGTGAAAATGTTCATAAATTGGTAAAAAGTAAAGCCAAAGATTCAGAAATTATCAAAGCATTGAACCAAGCGCATGATACTTTTCATGAAATTGTGGGGCAATGTAAACATTAATATTCCTTTAATTTTAATGAAAATAGGAGTGATAGGAACAGGCTCTTGGGGAACTGCCTTAATAAAAGTTTTAAATGATAACGGTCATTTTATTAAATGGTATATCCATGAACCCCAAACTTTAGAATATTTACAAACTTATCATTCCAACCCTAATCATTTTCCTGAATGCCGTTTAAATTTTGAGTTGATTTCTTTATATTCTCAAGCATCTGAGATTTTTAAAGAAACAGAGTTGATTTTATTGGCTTGTCCATCGGCTTATTTACCCTTTAATTTACAGAATATTACAAAAGAAGATTTCCAAAATAAAATTATTGTATCTGCTATTAAAGGTTTTATTGGAGAAGAAGCCTTTTTTGTTTCAGAATATTTAGAAAAAGAATTTCAAGTAAATCCTCAACAATTTGCGGTGCTTTCTGGACCCTCGCATGCAGAAGAAGTCATTCAAAAAAAAATTACTTTTTTACAGTGGGGTTGTTTTAATGTAGAAAATAATTATCCTAAAATATTTGAAAATGAATACTTTAAAGTTCGTTGCACAACAGATTTTTTAGGATTACAATTAGCAGGTATTTTGAAAAATGTATATGCAATTGCTTTAGGAATTATTAAAGGTCTCCATTTTGGAGATAATTTACAAGCCGCTTTAACTACTTCTTCAAGCAAAGAAACTATGAAAATTTTTCAGTCATTGAATTATCCTGTAAATGATTTTTTGCAATACGGTTATTTAGGAGATTTATTAGTTACTGCTTATAGTCCTCATAGTCGTAACAGAAATTTGGGAATTGGCGTGGGTCAAGGAAAACCTATTCAATCCCTTTTTAGAGAACTAAAAACCATACCTGAAGGTTATTTTACTTTGCAAAAACTCCCTAAAAAATTAGAAATTCAACAATTTCCTATAATTTATTTCACGCAAAAATGTTTAACAAACCCCCATCATTCCTTTCAAAATTTAATGGAACTATTGAATAAATTGTAAGTATTAAGTCGTATGCTTCGGAGTAAAGTAGTTCAGTTTAAAATATTTTTATTTATGTAAACCACTTTTGGATTCTTACTAAACTTTTTACAATCGCAAATTAATGAATAACAAAAAGAATTATATTTGCATGCTTTACGTTTAATATTAAGAGAGATGCAATACATAAAAATTGAAAAACAACCACAAGATGGAATAGGCATCATTTATTTAAATAGACCCGAAGCGTTAAACGCTTTAAATACCGAGTTGATGGAAGAGTTATCTAATCAAATCGTAGAATGGGATTATGATTCAGAAATTCGTTGTATAGTTTTAACGGGAAGCGAAAAAGTTTTTGCGGCAGGCGCAGATATTAAACAAATGGCTGGCAAAGGCGCTATTGATATGTTAATGATTGACCAATTTACCAAATGGGATAAAATCAAACGTTGTAAAAAGCCTATTATTGCTGGCGTTAGTGGTTTTGCGCTTGGTGGAGGTTGTGAACTAGTCATGCACTGTGATATGGTAGTAGCTTCAGAGACAGCCCAGTTTGGTCAACCAGAAATAAAAATTGGTGTGATGCCTGGTGCTGGTGGTACTCAACGTCTGACTCGTGCAATTGGTAAAGTAAGAGCAATGGAAATGGTTCTGACCGGCAGATTTATTACAGCTCATGAGGCTCTTCAATATGGCTTAATCAACAAAGTTGTTCCTGTTGAAATTTATTTGCAGGAAACTTTAAAATTAGCGAAGCAAGTTGCTTCTATGCCACCAGTAGCTGTACGTTTAGCAAAAGAAGCCGTTTTAAAATCTTTTGAAATGTCCTTGGAAGAAGGCTTAATCTTTGAAAGAAAAAATTTTTATTTACTTTTTGCTTCTGAAGACCAAAAAGAAGGCATGAATGCTTTTATAGAGAAAAGACAACCCAATTGGAAAGGAAAATAAATGTATAAAATACTTGTATTTTTTGTATTCTTAAACTTTTTTAAATTTTTAAACTCCCAAGTTTTATATCACGAATTGGGAGGAAATACAAATTTGATAAGTCAAAAAAATATCAAAATTCTTTCTACCAAAAACTTTGAAATTGCTTACGATGCTCAATATGAGCCTTTAGCCAAATTAGCCGCTCAATATGCCGAAGCCGCTTATTTTGATTTATCCCTACCAAAAAATTGGGACTATCGTTTAAAAACAAAGGCACGTATTAATATTTATCCAAATTTTTGGGAATATCAGTCTTATTTTACTTCTTTTCAACCGGGGCTTTATAAAAATAGTATAAGTTTTTATCATCATAGAAATGTAAGTTTTGCTTATTTTACAGGGGATAGAGCTTCTTTTTATGCTCAAATTCGGTATTTGATTTCCAAATTTATTATTTATGACCAACTTCTCGGTAAATCTAATATTAATTTTCAGAATAATTTGTTATTGTACTTACCAGATTGGTTTGCAGAAGGTGCCGCTTATTTTATGAGTGAAGGTTGGAATGAAAATGATGAAGTTTTAATGAAACAAATTGGTTCAAATGACTGGGAAAATATGCTTATGACCCCTTCTAATGCTCCGACTTACAAAACTTTAAGAAAATCTTTTTGGTATTTTGTTGCAAAAGAATGGAAAAAAGAAAAAATCAATGAGGTTTTTTATATGACCCGCCTAACTCGTTCCATTGAGGGTGGACTTTTAACGGTACTAGGTCAAACCCATAAAACCATTATGACACGTTGGATAGCTTTTTGTGAAACTTTTTATGATGCTTCTAATTCTTTACCTTCTACCATCATTCCATTGAAAAAAAATCAAAGAATTCTAGGCTGGGACGCTAACTCAAAAGTGATTGTGGGTTTATTAGAACAAAATACTTTTATCTATCCTTTTGTTTTTGATTTGAACACTCAAAATCTAAAAGTTTTTACAACAAAATCCCTGAAAATTACTTTAAATCCTAATTTTGAAACCATAATTCCTGTTAAACTGAATGATAAGGGTACACATTTTTTATTTCCTGATTATCACCCAAAAGCTTTACTTAAACTTTTTGATATACAATCTTATCAGGTTCAAAGTATAGAAACCGATAAATCGTTTGATGGTATAAACCAATTTTATCCGCTTCCTAATTCTGATGATTTTATTATTTCTGCTTACCAACAAGGAAACTCTGATTTATTTTTGTTGAAACCCTCTGGTAAAACAGAAATATTTTTGAAAACTCCCTACACAGATGAGTTATATCCAGTAGTTTTGAATGAAAATTCGGTTTTTTATAGCAGTTCACAAGTAGATACTACCAATAAAACTTATGCTTTACTCGGTGTGCAAAATGCAAAAAGTCTCTACAAATTAGATTTAAACACTAAATATTCTCAAGTTTTTTTACAAGCTACTGATAACGATATGATTCCTGTGGGAGTTTTGAAACAACAGTTAATTTTAAGAACTTCCAATACCTATCCTTCTCAACTCATTTTGCTTCAGTTGGATAATAAAAATTTTCGTTACATAACTAACTTCTCATATGGAGTATTTAACGCAATAATTACAGAAAACTCATCTTTTCAATCTATTTACGAAAAAAAACATTTGAATATTACAGAATTACGATTGAATTTAGATACCTTGGTAACTCCACGTCCTGCTGATAAAAGAATTTTTAGTATGGCAAATCTTTGGAATGAAGAATTAAAACAAAGAAAAAATCAAAAACAATTAGACGAAGTGCTTCAACAGGATACCACCGAGATGGAAGAAATTCAAAAACCAGAAGATGACAAAAAAACAAAAGTAAAATATTATGTTTTTGATGAAGGTGATACGGTAAAAGTTACTACCAAACAAAAAAAGAAAAAAACAAAAAAACAGCATGTTAAGTACGATGAAATGTTTTTTACAATAGAAAAAGCTAAAATTGAAGATGTACAAAATCATACCATAACTCCAATTATTACTAAGGCAAATGTTACCTTTGATTTAGACCCTATTTATCGGCTTGGAGTAAAAAATGAAGTATTTTTAAAAGATAGTCGTAATCGTAGAGATTTAAGATTAATGTTTACTCCATTTTTTAAAGATTTTCAATCTTCTTATCATCAAATAGAATACCAAGAACGTTTTGGAAACTATCAATGGAATTTAGGATTTTTTAAGCAAAGTAATCACTTTAAAGACCCTTTTTGGATTCGTTACAATCATGCTACCACAAACATGGGCATTACTCGTTTTATAACTTCTTTTGATAAAATTAAATTAGAACTTCAAACAGCAAGAATAGTTCGTTATGATTTGAGACCTATTGATAATCGTTCTTTGAATGGTAGAACTTGGAATAATCAGTTTGTCCTATCTTATGAATACAAAAAGTTAAAAACGCATCAAAATTATATTTACAAAGGAAATCATTTCATTTTTCAAAATACTACTGCTTATCATTGGAGAGATAAAAACTATAATTTCTCCAATTTTGAATTGGATTATAAAAACTATTTTCCATTAGGTCATGTAGTTCTAGCAAGTAGATTAAAAGGTGCATTTAGTTTAGGAAGAGAAAGACCCAATTATTTTCTGGGTGGTTGGAATCAATGGTTGAATGCAGAATTTTTAAATAAGAAGGAATTGCCTTTGGGAAAAAATTTAGAAAGATTTTATTATACCGAAATTGTTCCATTAAAAGGTTTTGGTTACAATGCTAGAAATGGTACCCAATATATAATGGTAAGTTCAGAATTAAGAATTCCAAGTGGTAGAATATTAAAAAGAGCTTCTTCTGGGGTGCCACTTTATAATTTCCAATGGATTTTATTTGGTGAAATCGGTACCGCATGGACAACAGGTAATCCCTTCTCTCAAAAAAATCCTATTGATTCTAAAATTATTGAAAGACCTCCATTATCTATTACAGTACAAAGTTTGAAAAGTCCTTTTATTGCTTCTGTGGGAATTGGTGTTAAATTTCATGTTATAGGTTATCCCGTTCGTATTGATTTTGCACTTCCTATTGAGGATAGTTCTTTTACAACAGCAAAATTGGGTTTGTGTTTGAGTTATGAATTTTAGTGTAAGAAAAGTTCTAAATGAGATTTATTCAGAATCTCTAGATTTTCGTAAAAGAAAATTTGATATTTCTAAATATCAACCTTATATTGAAAAATTTTCACCCGAAGAAATGTTATTGATAGCTTTTAAAGAATTTCCCGGAAATTTTGCACGTAAATTTATTCTTATAACTTTAAAATGGTGGAAACCTATTAGTTATGATACTTTTATTAAAGTGATTGATAAACTTTATGATGATGAATTGGCTTTGGTTTATTTGGTTTCTTTTGCAAAGCGTTACTTCGATTTAGACCTTACCCACCTTTGTTTAGATAAAGACTTATACCTTCAACCCATCAGCTATTTTGTTCACTCTAATGTTTGGACATTAGAACTTGAACGTTTGAATGTGGATATACAATTTATAAAGAGTTTAAAAATTCAAATTTCTAGTCCTCAACAAAATTGAAATGTTCGCTTTAAATTGATTGCAAACTATGAAAATTATATATTCGTAGCTACGTCTTTAATGGCTTTTTGCAGCATCTTCATATTTTTATTTGAACTAGTTATCATTCTCGAAGAAAAAATCTTATTAGCATTATAAAAAATCTTTAATTTGTCATCATTGTTGAAGTAAATTTCTTAAAAAAAACAATGTAATTTAAAAGTCAAAAAAAATAAATTGTTGACTTTGATGATTTTTATTGATAATATTGCATTTAATTTGATTATAAAAAAATATGAAAAATCAAAAAACGCTTTTACAAAAAGGAAAAAGTCAAGAAGAAGTTTTAAATGAGCTCCATGAATTAAAAAAACTTGATTTAGATTGGAAAAAGGGAAGGGCATTTAGTATGGTTTACTATCTTGGAGAAAAAGAATTAGAACTCATGCTACAAGCCTATAAAATGTTTATGAGTGAAAATGCTTTGAATCCTGGAGCATTCAAAAGCCTAAAAAAAATGGAAAAGGACTTGGTTTATACAGCCGCATCTTTAATGGGGGACCCAGAAATTCTAAAAGGAACGTTTACTTCCGGTGGTACAGAAAGTATTTTATTAGCAGTGAAATCTGCAAGAGATTATGCCCTAAAAAAAAATCCGAATATCAAACCTGAAATGGTTATTCCATTATCAGCCCATCCCGCATTTGATAAAGCAGGTCATTATTTTGGGATAAAAGTTATACATGCACCATTAAATGATAAATATCAAGTAGATGTAAAAGAATTAAAATCGTTAGTTAATTCTAATACTGTACTGATTGTAGGTTCTGCTCCTTCATATCCGCATGGAATTATTGACCCCATAGAAGAACTTTCTGAATTTGCAGTAGAAAAAAATTTATGGTTACATGTTGATGCTTGTGTAGGAGGTATGATTTTACCTTTCATGGAAATGTTAGGTTATGAAATACCATCTTTTGATTTCAGATTAGAAGGAGTATGCTCTATGTCTATGGATTTACATAAATATGGATATGTTTCAAAAGGTGCTTCTATTGTTTTATATAAAAATAAGGCTTTGAAAAGAAATCAGTATTTTGTTTATGGGGGTTGGAATGGAGGCTTATATGGTTCCGCAGGAGTTTTAGGTACACGTTCAGGGGGTAATATAGCTGCAGCATGGGCTTTAATGAACCATATTGGTATTGAAGGTTATAAAGATATTGTCAAAACAGTTGTTGAAACAACTCAAACCATAATTAAAGAAATTCAACATATACCAGAACTTCAAATTATTGGTGAACCAGTGACCACTGTTTTGGCTTTTACAAGTGATAAGTTAGATGTTTATGAAATTGCTGATGAACTTTCAGAAAAAGGTTGGCTTCTAGATAGGCAACAAAATCCTCCTAGTTTACATTTAACCGTCAATTTTATTCATAAAGATTATGTGCAAGATTTTATGAATGATTTAAAAGAAGCTGTAAAAAAAACCAAACAATTTAAGTTTTCTCATGTTACCAATACTTTATTAAAAAACGTAACCAAAACAGCTGTTAAAGTTTTGCCCGAAAAAATAGTAAGCAAAATTACAGAAAACGTTACCAAAATAACAAGTGGTGGAGGTTTACCTCAAAAAACTGCCCCTATGTATGGCATGATTGCCCAATTAAATAACCAAAAAGATATTGAAGAAATGATTCTAGATATTTTAGAAGGTATGGACGATTAATGAAATTTTGTTTAGCTTTACTTCATTTGTGATAACCTATTCAAAGAGAGTTTCATTTTGTTTTAACATTTTGATAAAACCTTTTCATATTGATGGGTTTGTAGGCAAATCAACCTAAGGTCTCAATTCTTACTATCATGATTTAGTTTCATCATTCTTTTTAATTGTGAAAGTTATGATATTGATTGAAAAAAATTGTAAATTAGCCAAAAATTTTGTCAAATGAAAAGAAGTGAGCGTGTAGATGTTTTAATAAGAAATAATATGATTTATGCAACGGCATTAGGTTTAATTCCTATTCCTTGGGTGGATATTGTGGCGGTAACAGCTGTTCAGATTAATATGATAAAAACCATTTGTGATGAGTACGATATTGATTATAATGAAGCAGCAGCGAAAACTTTTGTTACTGCATTGGTAGGTTCTACTTTTGCAAAGCTTGGTGCTTCATTAATAAAAAGTATTCCTGTTGTAGGAACTTTTGTGGGAGGAGCATCTATGGCGGTTCTATCTGGAGCGTCTACCTATGCGGTGGGTAAGGTCTTTAAAAAACATTTTGAAGACGGTGGAGATTTAATAAACTTTAATGCAGATTCTTGGAGAAAATTCTATGAAGATATGTTTCAAGAAGGAAAAAAAGAAGCAGAAAAAGTAGAAGAAAATAAAAGCGATTATAAAGATACTTTTCAAAAAATTGAAAAATTAGCTCAATTAAAAGAAAAAGGCATCATTTCTAACGAAGAATTCCAAAAGAAAAAAGATGAACTTTTAAAAAATTTGTAGTAATTTTTAGGAAACAAAAATTTCTTTTTTTATTTATTGCGCTAATCAAAAAGCCTTTTCTTACAGAAGAATCACGTTTTTTGTAGAAATGAAAAATTACGATATAATTATTGTGGGTGGCGGAGCAGCAGGTTTTTTTATTGCTTCTCATTTACTATCGGGTAATAACAATTTACATATCCTTCTTTTAGAAAAAAGCCAAAAAGTACTTCAAAAAGTAAAAATATCGGGTGGTGGGAGATGTAATGTTACTCATGCTTGTTTTGAACCTAAAGAGTTAATAAAATATTATCCTCGTGGTCATCAAGAACTTTTAGGTCCTTTTCATAAATTCCAACCCTTAGACACTATTCAATGGTTTGAAAACCAAAATGTTCCTTTAAAAATAGAAAAAGATAATCGTGTATTTCCACAATCCGATAATTCTCAATCAATTATTAACTGCTTTCTAAAGATTTGTAAAAATATGGAAATTCACTATTCAGAAGGTCTCATCAATTTTTATTATGAAAACAAAATCTATAGAGTTTTAACCAATAAAAATGAATATACTTGTAATCATTTGGTAATTACAACAGGAAGCACTCATGAAGTTTGGAATTTATTAAAATCCAAGAATATTGATATTATCCCTCCCGTTCCTTCTTTGTTTACTTTTCGTTTTATGAATCCATGGAAGGAATTAAGTGGTATAAGTGTACAAAATGTACAATTAAAAATTCAAGATTCAGAAATCCAAACTAAAGGAGATTTTTTAATTACTCATCAAGGGTGTAGTGGACCGGCTACTTTAGCTTTATCTGCATGGGGAGCAAGAGTTTTATATGATAAAAATTATCAGTTTATTTTGCAAATTTGTTGGGCTAATCAGGAAATCAGTATGAATCAAATAAAAGAATTTGCTTATAAAAACGCTCAAAAAGAGTTACATAATGCTTGCCCGTTTGTTTTACCCAATCGCCTTTGGAAATTTTTATTATATGATTATTTTCATTTTAAACCTAAAAAATGGATACAACTTCACGATAAAGAGTTTTTTGTATTAGAAAAAATTCTCAATGAAACAGAAGTTTCTGTACATGGAAAAAATACTTTCAAAGAGGAATTTGTAACTGCGGGAGGTGTAAATTTAAAAAATATCCACTTTAAAACCATGGAGCACAAAAATTATGAAAATTTATATTTTGCGGGAGAAGTATTAAATATTGACGCTGTAACAGGTGGATTTAACTTTCAAGCTGCTTGGACTACTGGTTTTATTGTCTCTGAAACCATTCTTAAAAAAATGAACAATCATCATTGATTTACTCATAATTAATTTATAGCTTAGTTTATAAAAAACTATCACTATTATGACAAAACTAAAGAAATTTAAACGTGGTTTTATTTTCGGTATGGTACTGGGATTAATTTTGAACGTTACTATGTTTTTTATTGGGGAAAAAACTCAATTTAATGGGTTTATAGACTTAACGATAATTATAATTCTTGGAATCTTTTATGGACTAATAGCACTAACTAAATGGAGTAAATATTTTATGGATTCAAAATATCTTGAAAAAGATTAAAATATTCCTATAAATTTAAAATAACCACTGTAACAACTTAATGGTAATTGCTAAAAATAAACAAAATGGCAAAAGTTTTTTAGATAAATCATTAAATGTTGTGGTGGATTTTGCTCTTGGACGTATCATATTTATTAAGAACGTGCTACAAAAGTAATTACATTTTTAATAAATACTTAAAAATTATAGTGAATTGTTTCAAAATTACCAAATAATTGGTATAATTTTACGCATAAATACGTATTTAAATTAATATTTTTTGTTGAAAAGAAAATTTAGTATGTTTGCAATTAAAATTTTTTATGAAAAAAATGTTTTTAGTAATTTTATGGGTATTATCATTTTCTATAAGTTTTGCTCAGGAATACATGCAAATTACAGCTATTGAATCCGTTATTCCAGGTGGATTGGGGCGTTCAAGATTAATTGCAACGAAACCCGATGGTCAAATTGAGGAACTTCCTTTAGAGAATTTTTTTAGTATGGTTGGAATTAATTTTGGGAATATTCGTAATAATGATAAAATTATCACAACTAAATTAAATGAATATTCAAAACAAGGTTGGTCAGTAATAAGTGTAACCTCTGGTGTATATAGTGGTTCAGAAAACCGTGCAGCGGGAATCTTTATTACTCGTTACATTCTAAAAAAATAACTTAGATTTACCAAAAAGATAAGAAATTGTAAATCTTAGAAAGTCAGGATTATTCCTTATTTAGCATTCCCTCTAAAATTTTTTTGAATTTTAAAAGTAATTCTCGGGCTTTAATTTGAAATCCTATTTCGTTTTCTTGGTTTTCTAAGGCATCTTTTGCACCTTTTATGGTATATTTTTTTACACGAAGCAAATAATGTAATTTTTTTAAAAGTTCAATATCTTCGTGATTATACATTCGCTTACCATACTTATTTTTTCTGGGTTTTAATTGTTCAAACTCTGTTTCCCAGTAGCGTAAAACCGTTGAAGGAATATCCAACATTTCAGATACTTCTGTAACTGTAAACCATTTTTTTAAATCTTCCCAATCTTCATCGTTTTTGTTCATATATTTTTATTTATTCAGTGTTGGATTTTTCTATATACTCGTATGAAAATACAATATTATCCACTTCTTTAGGCAAAAACCAATTGGCTAAAACATTCCAATCTTCCCAATCTTCTTGATTTAATTGTAAAATTCTATCATGGTAATGAATGGTTGCACCTTGAGAATTCCAAGAAAAATGAGCAAATCGTATCGGAAACGATGGTATTTGTCCTCCTTTTAAAACATCTTCTACAAAAAGTACATAAAACTGTTCATCAACAAAATAAATTTCTGCAACTAATGCATTCATCTTCATTAAACCTAAAAAGTTGGAAAGTAAAATGGCTATGGTTGCTGTAATAATGGCAAAATATAATGGACTTTGGTGATTTAAAAGCATTATTAATGAAGTTACCATGATGAATAAAGCAAACATTTGGTAATACTTTTGAGCATATTTTTGTATTAACCAAACTCTTTTGGTGGTAGTAGGATAATATTTACTTTTAAAGGAAGCCTTATTCATGATGGATAATTAATTTTTGTGAAATGGATTTTTCAGAATTTTTAATTTGAATAAAATACAATCCATTAGGTAAATCTAATGAAATTTCTGATTGATAAGGAATTTGTATTAATTTTTGACCGGTAGAATGGTAAATTTCAATCCAAGCATTTTGAATAGGCATATTTGTGTCTAAAAGTAGATGTTTTTGGGTGGGATTAGGATAAATTTTGAAAGAATAATTTTCAGTAAATTTTTGACGGTTAATCGTTTGAACGGTATCTCTGTAACCTATAGCATAAAATCCGGGTTGAAGCTTACGAGCTTCAAAAGAGCCAGTCTTATCATTAGGATTTCCTTTTTGATGAACCGTTGAATCCCAAATTTGCCAAGTATCTTTCATGTTTGGTTTATATAATAGCACTAATGAATCTTCATGGGTATTCCACCAATCCGTATCAATATAGCCTGTATTTCCAGAAGTACCTCCGTTATATCTAAAAATAGCACGAGCTTCAAAACCTGTATCAGGTTTTAACATTTGAATTTCCCAGTAACGATTGCTTAAATAAATTCCTTTTTCGGGTTGGTCTCCTTCAGGTTTGATAAAATGATGAATAAAGCGAACTAATGCAGAATCTATTGAAGGAATCTTTAATATACTAATGCTTCCATAAGACTTATCAAATGCTAAACTTGCTACACTTTTTGAGGTTTTATATTCATCTACTGTGGCATCAGCTACGGTTTCCTCTGGGTCAATCATCACTAATGTAGGTTCAAATAGGGTATTAATGTTTACAATGGTATATTCTCCGTTTACCCAAGTAATGGTATCTTTTCTTTGCCAATTTTTAGACCATAAAGTAATGGGAAGTTTAACTTGAATAAAATTGGGTTTTTGTTTTAATCTTTGACGAATGAATATTTGAGTTTGAAATTGATTTCCTGAGGGTATAACTTTGAAACTATCTAAACCAAAATGCGCAAATCCGGGAGTTTTTACCCAATCATTAATAAATTTTGTTAGGTTTTGATTGGTAAATTGCTCGAAAGCTAACTGAAAATCCTCCGTTGAAGCATGACTAAATGCGTGTTGGTTTAAATAGTATTTGGAAGCTCCAAAAAATAAGCTATCATCAAGATAGTTTCTTAAAGTATGAATGGTTGTAGCTCCTTTTTTGTAAGTTGTAGTTCCGTAAGTATTTTGAGCAGGCATAGGAGATAATGGTAAATAACTACCATCTAAAATATGGGCACGTCTTAAAACATCTTCATGCAAGGCTCTTACATAGTCTTTATAAGCCGTTTTATTTTGGAAAAATTCAAAAAATAAGGGTTCACAATAATTCGCCCAACCTTCATTTAACCACATATTTTCTTGATAATCACAAGTAACTAAATTTCCAAACCAATTATGAGAAAGTTCATGAACCATTAAATAATCTAAAAACGTGGTACCAGAAAGTAGATTTCTGGGATATGCAATATTTCCAGCGTGTTCCATTGCACCAGCAGAAAAGGGTACTACTACATATCCAATTCTTTCAAAACGGAAAGGTCCGAACAATTCTTCATAAATATGAAAAGCGGATTTTAAATTAGCAAAAGTTCCTTTAATTCGTGATGTATCAGAAGGAAGCGCATAAATTCCAATAGGTATCACTTGATTATTGATACTCAAAACGGTATCTTCAAATGCTTTATAATTTGCTACTGCAACAGATGCTAAATACGTAGAAATAGGAGTTCCTAAGTTCCAATGATAAATTAATGAATGGTCTTGTAAAGTATCGATTTTTTGTAATAAACCACCACAAACCGCTGTCATTCCAGAATCAACGTGGATATGATAACTATAAGTTGCTTTGTCTTTGAAATTATCTCTACAAGGGAACCAAGCTTTACCAAAATTATGAGGGTCATTATAATAGCTTACACCAATATTAAAAGCATAAGTACTATCCTGAAAATAGAAACCTCCTAGATTACCTGAGTCTTTACCGGGTTCTCCGCTATAAAATATTTGTATACTATCTATTTGAGGGTTAATAACGTTAGCAAATTTTATCCATAGACTATCTCCACGTTGAGTAAAATTTAATTTTTGTTGATGATAAACCACAGAATCAACAGTTAATTTATTGATTTCAAAGAAAATAGAGTCAGCACTTTGTTTAAGGTCGTAAAGAATATGAGCGTTACCCTGAATATTTTTTTGAGTAAAATTACGAATAGAAAGGCTTAAATTATAATGTAAAACATCAAGATTTTGAGCCGATAGATTAAAATATGTTAAAGAAGATGCTATAAGTAAGAAAATGATTTTTTTCATAAAGAAACGTTATTTTGCAAAAATAATAAATTTTTAGAGAAAAAAAGAATAACAATTAAACTAATTGTAAAGTTGCTTGTAGCTTCACAAATAATAAACATTGTAATCAAGCACTTTTTTCATTTTATATTGACTTAAAAACAAAGGGATTTTATCTTTCCATTCTTCAAAAATTCCTTGACTATCAATGATATATTTAGGTTTTTTACGAATAAGTTCTTTATATAAATCAGAAAGTTGTTCAGGTTTGGACCATAACGTTAATTTACCTTTATGGTGGCTAAGCCAATTCATTTTGTAGAAGGTTAAACTAAAATTTACGTACTTTAAACTACAAGATTTTTTGAGTTTTAAGTACAATTCTGGTAAAAAATCCACAATAAATATTTCCGTAATTTCTGGATGATTATAATTTAGGTCTTCTAAAAGAAGTTTTTCTTGGGTAGAAAAATTGAGTTCTTCAAACTTTGAATTTACCCATCCATCTTTTTTGATATAAGGTTGTATCCATTGAAATCTTTCGGGAGTAGAAACAAAGTAATAGATAGCTAAAGTAAATAATGGAAAAATAAAGTTAAGAAAAAGCATAAATCTCCCCCATCTTCTACGAGACAAAGCAAAATAAACTGCATGTATCAATAGAAAAGGTAATATTTGAATGAAGTAATGTAAGTAAAGCCTACTTCCACCTAAAAAAATTCCTATTGCAGAAGTAATAGTTAAAGATAAAAGTAGGGTTTCAATTTTTCTTTGGCGAATTGCCATGGTATAAAATCTAGATCTGTAATTCAATATTCCTAAAATACCCAAAATAATTACTACACCATAGTTTTTGAAATATTCTTTAAGACCATTAAAAAAAGATACTTCTTCACCCAGATTTTTACCGACTCCCATATAATCAAAATTGTATAGGAAACCAATATCCACAAATTCATGGATGCTGTCCGTAAAATAAAGGTTCAAAAAAACAATGAGAATTACAGTCATAAAGCCCAAAAAAATGGTAAGTATTTCTTGAGGTTTTAATATATAAAATAAGAAAACTCCAAATAAAAGCCCGATGAGATTGAATATACCCTGGTATTTGAAGCCCAAACAAACGGCTCCTAAAATGCCTATCCAATATAAATAAGACCATCTCTTTTCTCCTTCAATGAAATAAAAACAAGCATATAGAACCATGAATAAAGTAGGCAAAAGCATAAGATGCTCTGCATTTAGTTCGTTTGCGTACCATGGACTTAAGCACAATAAAGCCAATAATATACCTGGCCAGATATGAAAGGATTTTGAAAAACGATAAAAATAAAATAATTGATTGAAAATTAAAGCAGAAAAAAAGTAATATACAATAGAAAAAATTCTTAAAGCCAATAAAGTATAATCCCCAAATGAACGGACAAATAAAGTATAAAACCAAAAGATAATAGGAGGTTTATTATCCCAAGCATCTACGTACATTACTCCGCCAAACACAACTTTTTTTGCACATAAAACATAAATAGATTCATTTATTCCATAGTAATTTTCGTGGAATAGTGGTATGTGAAGCAAAATAATAAAAATCAACAAAAAAAAGTATAAAACTGGGTTGTTGTTCTCTAAAAACCGAAACACTGGAAATTTTGCAAAATTATATGCTTTTGTATTTAAAAAAAATTTTTATCTTTGTGCGTTTAAAAATTAAAATATTGATAATTATGAATGTAAAAAAATCACTTAAAATCGGGTTTTTAGTCAGCCTGTTATTTATAACAAAAACTAATCTACTTGCTCAATCAGCAGGAAGTTATGTCTTTACTAAAACAGGAGGTAACTTCCAGCCTTTATCTCCTGCTTTACCCAGTATCGTAAGCGGAGATGAAATTAT
>CALLMJ010000119.1 GCA_938006875.1 uncultured Bacteroidia bacterium | reverse complement strand
GCAATCCAATGCTTTAAGTAATATCTCCTGACTGATAAAAGGCGTAATAGTTTTTACAATTGAACTCATAGCTTTTTAGTTTTAATTTGATTATTTTTGTTAATTTCTTGTTGTTGATAGAATTCATCTGTTTTTTTGATAGACTCTACGTCTGCAATGCCTTCCAGAATTTTTTGTAATTCCTCTATGCAAAGTTCTCCTTTGATACCAAAGGTTTCAGCGGTAATTTTACCGTTTTCATCAATTTTGATTTCAATTTTATGTTCTGCCATAATACTACAAATTTAAGATTTTTTTGTACATAATATAGCATTAAAACGTTCTATCTCCGCTAGTGCCGTTTCATAATCTTCCCAATACTCTATACAAAGATAATTATTACTACTGAATTGGTATAATTCTCCTATCTGTGGGAGAGGTTGTATATGGTCGGATAGAGTATAATTAGCTTTATGTTCTTTTTCTTTTCGGTCAACTGCCAATACTTCATCTAATCCTGATGAGGCGCCTTTGGTTTGAGATTTTTCTTTGAGTTTGTCTATTTTTTGTTGTTCTTGCTTTATCTGTATTTCAATTTCGGTTATTTCACTTTGTTTTTTCTTTTTTTCAGCTTCATACTTTACTGTGTGGTTAAGTTTTTCAAGTTCTTTAAGTTCACTCTCTATACTACTGATTTCATTTTGTTTTTGTTGTTTTTCAGAGTTGTAGTTTGTTTGTGGGTTGATAGCTTCAATTTCACGAAGTTTATCAAAGATTTCTTGGGCTTTTTGTGCATCTTCGGGATTTTTCTCTCGGTTTTTCTTTCCTATTCTTTGCTGTAACTCATTCTTGAATTTATTTAATTCATTAGCTTTGAAACCATGTTCGGAAAGTAGCACTTCTAATTTTTCTTGTTTTTGTTTTTGTTGCTTTTTTATATTTTCTTCTTCTTGCTTATCCCACTCGGCGAAGTCTTCTTTCAAGTTTTCAAGTTTTTGTTTTAAATCGTTAATCTTGCTTTGCTGTTCTGCTTCTTTGTGCTGAATAATATTTTGCTGTTCTTTATCCCATTGTTCAAATTCTTCTTGTTTTTGTTTGATTTGTTCATTGAGTTGATGGATTTTCTCTTCAATTTCTGTTTTTTTGATTTCTACTTCAATTTCTTGAACATCAAAGTTTATTTCTGATGCAATATTGTTAAGTTGTTGAATAATTTTATTTCGTTCGGAAATAGGCGAGTAAGGTAATTTTTCTTTGAATGTGAGTAATTCTTGGATTTCATTTATTTTACTTTCAAACTTTGTTTCTTTGGACAGGTGTTTTCTCCGAAAGTTCTGCCATATAGTGGATATTTTATCTCTGAGCGTTTTACCTTGTTGTTCTTTTGCCGTTTCTATTTGTTTAATAATGGTTTTAGCGAAATTTTCAAAATCAGTGCAGTATGTATTCCATGTATTATAGAGTTTATGTTTTTGTGCTTTTTCAGGCAAGTAAAAGGGTGTAATTTGCCATGCGTATTCAATTTGGCAAGAGCAATTATCGTCATTGAGTTCTGGGGTATAGTTTTGAAAAGTGGATTTATCTATGAGTTTGCCTTGCTCTGGATATACTTGTTTGAGGTCTATTGTAGAGATAGGATGAATAAAAATAATTTCATTTTCTCTACCTAACAGGGCAATTTTTTTATTTTTGAGTTCATTTCTCGTTTTTTTAGGAGTAAATTCTGCGAAAATAAAGCTAAATTCAGTGTATTTTTTCTGAATTTTCGCTTTTTGTGGTCCTTTCAAAGGAATAGCATATATTAGTTCTTCTTGGGTAAAATTATTAGAAGAAAATAAATAACTTTTATCTTGACCGAGAATAATAGAAGAGAGAATTTGTGTATCCTGTGTAGCATAAATTGCATTATTTTTCTGTGCGATTGTGAGTACACTTTGGGGGTTGATAGCTGTCATAGAAGTTCTAATTTGAGAATTTGTATATTTGTCAAAATCAAATAAAGTACAACTGGGATTGATAACGGGAGTAATTAAATGTACGCGTTCATTCATCTGCTGTATTTCATTGAGAACAAAATGAGTGTCTACAAAAGTATGAGTGGGTTCAGAAATGAATATGGGTATATCTTCCTTATTTACGATTTGTGGTGCGGCAAAATTATCTATAATCTCGTATTCTGTCCTGTGCCAGAAATTATAGAGGAAAAAATGAAATAAAGTTTCTATTTGTGGATTCTCAAGGTCAATACATTCATACATTGGGTTGAGTAGAGAGGCTTCTGTAAGTGGTGCATTAAAAAATAAACCTTGACTATCATTCTTATTAGCAGGATTTACAAGAATGAATGTTCCTGTACTTTTAATGCCATAACGCATTAGTATTTTACCTGTAAAGTCTTTAAGAAAAACAGGATTCTCATTAGTAATCAAGTAAATTCGGTTGTTTTGCTTTACCGCTTGTTCTATTGCGTTTTTGAGTTCAGGGTCATTGATTTCTGGGGTTTGAATACAAATGATTTTACTTTCTGCATTTTTAAGTAGGTATGTGAATTTGTTACGATAATCATTGGTAGGTTTTAAGCCGAACTTGTTATCAGGAAGTTGCCAAAAGTTTTGAATAATTTTATCTTGATAAGAAATTATCTTTTTTTGGGCTATTGGTTCTATTTTAGTTTTCATATTGTTACAGGTTATAGGTTAATCAATTGTTTGATGCTTTTAATAAGTTCTGCAATTTGATTTTGATGAAGTTTATTAAAGGTTATTGTTTTTTTTATTGTACCTATGGTATCTGATGTATAATTATTAGTGTCAAACTCTATAAAGTCAATGGAATTAGTTATGTTCCACACCGTAACTTGATTCTCACCAAATATAAACAAAAAGCGGTCATGCTCTTTAATGCTTTGGTTGTGTTCTATAGGTGTAATCCCGTTATTTTTCAGCGTAAGCAAGTACTGATTGTCTTTAATACTGTTTGTTTTATTAGGTTTAAGGACAAATTTTTTAGTTTTCTTAGTGTTTTCACTGTCTATTTCCAAGAACATACAGGTTTTTTTAATGCTTTCATTTTTAACAAAACAGTAATTATCACAATAAACAAGAGTATCCGCGCTATGTGTAGTATTTTGGATAATTGTTTGAGATATAGCTTTTAAGGATATTTTTTGACCATTAGATAAAGTAAAACTGTTAGTAATCATGTTATTGTCAAGATTAAGGTCATGTACAGCAGCAATATGCCAAAAGGCTTTACTTTTATTTTTGAATTTTTGGAGGTAATAATCAAAAGGTTTTGGGGGAATGGATATGTTAAAGTTGGCGAAGTAATTTTTTTTATTACTTTCTAAAAGACTCTTAATTTGATTTTCATGTAGATAATTTTGTTCTACGTGTATGTGTATAAGCTCGTCAGACCATTCTTGGGCGCTAATATCATCATACGGTTCAAGAGGAATTTCTGTAAATTCTATGCTTTCAAAATTAAGGTGGTCTTGGTTGTTGAACTTTTGTTTGTTGCGTACAAAGAGTTCTATTTCAGAGGTATTATTTTTTATATTTTCAAAACGTACTTTAAGTTTTTTTGTTTTATCATTCCATTCATTGATAATTTTTTTTATGAATTCTTCTAAGTTCACTTCTATATTTATTTTCTCTTCATAAACTGGAATAGTTTCGTTTTTATCCTGCATGATAG
>CALLMJ010000118.1 GCA_938006875.1 uncultured Bacteroidia bacterium | reverse complement strand
AACTTACTTTGCTTTTAAGTACAATTCATTCACTTTTTCCCAGTGAACTATATTCCAGAAAGCGAGGATATAATCAGGTCTTCTGTTTTGGTATTTTAAATAATAAGCATGTTCCCAAACATCTAAACCTAATATAGGAGTACCTTTTAAATCTGCAATATCCATTAGCGGATTATCTTGATTAGGAGTAGAAGTAATAAAAAGTTCACCTTCTTTAACAATTAACCAAGCCCAACCAGAACCAAAACGAGTGGTCGCAGCTGTAGAAAATTCTTCTTTTAATTTTTCAAAAGAACCGAAACGTTTTTGAATTGCTTCAGCCAAATCACCAACAGGCTTTTGTGTAGAATTGGGTGTTAAAATTTCCCAAAAGAATGCATGATTCCAATGCCCACCTCCATTATTTCTAATTGCATTTTTTGCTGTATCTGGCAAACTCTGAATATTAGAAATTAAATCTAGCAAAGTTTTATTTTGTAGTTCAGGATGTTTTTCAATCACTGCATTTAAGTTCGTAATATAAGCATTATGGTGCTTACTGTGATGAATTTCCATTGTTTTTGTATCAATATGAGGCTCTAAAGCGTCATAAGCAAAAGGTAAATTTGGTAATGTGAATGCCATAGCTATTTTTATTTTTTTCGCAAATATAGTGTAAAAACTTTGGTTGTAAATATATAGTTCAAAAAAAATTAATCTTCATAACAAAAAATCCCAAATGTACCTTTAAGTTTTTTCCGTAATTTTGCTTCTATTATGAAAAAACTCATTGTTTTATTTTACCTCAGCATAATTATTTTGGGATACTCCCAAGAAAGACGTTTAAAAAATATTCAGCAACTTACTTTTGGTGGGGATAATGCTGAAGCCTATTTTTCTCCTGATGGTTCTAAATTAACTTTACAAGTTACTAATCCTGAACTTAATGTTCATTGTGACCAAATTTTTATGTTAGATTTAAAAAATCTTTCTAAAAGCTCCAAAGATTTACAATTGATTTCAACAGGAAAAGGACGAACCACCTGTTCTTATTTTATGCCTGATGGAAAACATATTTTATATGCTTCTACTCATGAAGCCAACGAAAATTGTCCAGAACCTCCTAAATCCTATAAAGGTAAATATGTTTGGGCTATTTATCCTGATTTTGATATTTATATTGCAGATTTAAAAGGAGAAATTGTCAAAAAACTAACCGATACTCCTGGTTATGATGCAGAAGCTGTGGTCTCGCCTGATGGAAAAAAAATTCTTTTTACTTCCATGAGAAATGGTGATTTGGATTTGTATATCATGGATATAGATGGTTCTAACGTTAAACAAATTACTCATGAACTGGGTTATGATGGAGGAGCATTTTTTTCATTTGATAGTAAAAAAATTGTATTCAGAGCATCTAGACCTAAAACCCCTCAAGCAATTCAAGAATATAAAGAACTTTTAGCTCAAAATTTGGTAGCACCCACCGACATGGAAATTTTTATTTGTGATATCGATGGTTCTAATTTAAAACAAATTACAAATTTAGGGAAAGCCAATTGGGCTCCATTTTTTCACCCATCTAATAAAAAAATTATTTTTTCTTCTAATCATCATTCAAAAAAAGGCTATGATTTTCAATTGTTTATGATTGATTTAGAGGGGAAAAATTTAGAACAAATTACTTATCAAAGTGAATTTAATGCTTTTCCTATGTTTTCTCCTGATGGAAAAAAATTGGTTTTTTCTTCCAATAGAAACCCTAATAAACCTAGAGAAACTAATGTTTTTATTGCTGATTGGGTAGAACTTTCTCCTAATGAACTTCCAAATCAAAATTTATTAAAAAAACATGTTGAATATCTCGCTGATGATAAACTAGAAGGAAGATTAGCCGGCTCAAAAGGAGAAGCAATCGCAGCGAAATATATTGAAAAACAATTTCGTTCTTATGGTTTAAAACCATTTCCTAACTCAAAATCTTATATCCAAAATTTTGAATATCGTTTTACGAAAAATCCTCATCAATCTATTTCAGATACAGACCCAAAGGTTCAAGCTAAAAATGTTGTAGGTTTTTTAAATAATCAAAGTGATAAAACGATTATCATAGGTGCACATTATGACCATTTGGGTTATAACGAAAGAGGGCATTCTACTGCTCCTAATGAAAAAAATGCAATCCATAATGGTGCTGATGATAATGCGTCCGGAACTTCAGTATTGATAGAATTAGCTAGACTTTTTGGAAAAAACTCTATCAAGGAACCCGTCAATTTTTTATTTGTTGCTTTTTCAGGCGAGGAAGATGGGTTACAAGGTTCTAAATTTTTTGCAGATTACTTGATACAAAATCAAAGTCTTGTGGGTAAACCTATTTTTATGCTCAACATGGATATGGTAGGAAGATTAGATAGCTTGTATAAGTTTAATATTCACGGTGTGGGTACTTCAGAAAAGTTGGAAGAGCTTTTAAATCAAATGAAACCTGCGGGTTTTCAAATAAATTTTGATTCCTCTGGTATTGGACCTTCCGACCATACTTCTTTCTATCAAAAAAATATTCCTGTTTTATTCTTTTTTACAGGCTTACATACTGACTATCATAAACCTTCTGACGACGCTCATAAAATCAATTTCTATGGTATGAAGTTAATTACCCAGTATGTTTATAATGTAACTCTTTCATTGGCAGAACGTAAAGAAATACCTTTTTATAAAACCAAACTCAAAACGGAAAAGCAAGCTGCTAAATATAAAGTTAGTTTAGGAATCATGCCAGATTATAAAGATTATGGAGATGGTTTACATGTGGAATCAGTAGTAGAAGGCAGGCCTGGGCAAGTAGCGGGTATTCAAGATGGGGATATTATTATTAAAATTGGGGACTGCGAAATTAAAGAAGTTTACGGCTATATGGAATGTTTAAGTAAGTTCAATGCAGGAGATGAAACCATGGTAACTCTTAAAAGAAAAAATGAAATTAAAAATGTAAAAGTAAAATTTTAATTTAAAACTCAAACAAAAGAATTACATTGAAAGGTAAGTTATTCGTTTACTCCTAATTTTCTAAACCCAATGATACGGTCAGTCCAATCAGCTGGCCCACGATAATAAACAATAATCATGTAGTTATTTTCAGTTTCAAAAAAAGATCCTTCAATGGAACGTTCATCAATTTCTCCTTTTTTGTTTAATGCGTAGCAATAATCATAAACACCTTGTTTTAACCAAATTTCAGCGGTATAAGCTTTAAAAGCAGGATCATATTTCATTTTACAGTCTTTACGAAACTTCCAATCATTAAAACGACCTAAAACATAAACATCATATTTATAGGGTTGGTTTACCTTCAATGTAAAGACAGTTTTGATATAATCTGATTCAACATCATATAGAGGGAATTCTCTGTTAATGATAAAAAATGCTCCGTTCATATCAAATTCTTTTAAATAAACATTGGAACTTCTGGGCTTATCTTCAACTTGATAAGCAATGACCATTTTATCTTGAATTTCATATCTACTAATGGTTTCTGATCGGTATCTATAAGACCTTAAATCCGCTCTTCTAAATTCATTACCCCCTTCAAAATCGTTCTGAGCAGAAAAACTGTATTCAATTCTATCGTTTAAAATATATAAAGGTTCTAACTCGCGTGAAGTTTCCCACCTACCATTTTGTATTACACGAACTTTTATATCTCTACGTGGATTTTGCAACGGAAATAATTGATTGGGATATAAATTAAAAAATAAGGACTGCATTGCAAAACGGTCAGCAACATTTTCACTTATGGTTTGTCCATCACCCAATTTAATTTTAAGAGGATCTTCAACTACCAAGATTCTACGAGTAATAATTACATCATTTTCATCTAAATCTTTATAAACTTTAATCAAATAATTTCCTGAAACTTTGAACTTATTGGGAATCTGAAAAGTATAATGAATATATGGAATTAAAGTACTTTGTGAGGAACGAAATTCCGTAATTTGAAAATATGACAAATCGTCCCAATAATCTGAAACCATCAATCGAGAAGGCTCCCAGTCATAATTACAATGCTGAATAGAAAAATAATAGGCTTGAGGTGTAGATTTTAACTCATCAAATTCAACTGTAATTTGATTATTTTCTCTTAAATATAAATAAGGTAAATTTCTTTCATCGCTTCCACGATAACATTGAACGGAACGAATATTTTCTTTGTAAACATTATCATTATTTTCATAAAATTGAGAAAATGAATGATGGATACTTAAAACCTCAATAAGAAAAATCCAGAAAAAAAAATTTCTATTCATAACACAAAGATAATAGGAAATACATACTTTACAAAATAAAAACTACCCCTTTTTAAAGGGGCAGAGTTTTCAAGCGTTTAGTTGGTTGTCTTGTATAAAAATTTAGCTATTCTATTGATGATTATTCAGCTACAAAATTAAGTAAAAATACTTATGTATCCAAAAAAATTTACTTTTTTTTAGTTATTAGAGTTTATGAACAATTAATTAAAAATTGCATTATGCGGTTGTTGAATAGTGAGTGAAGCGAACCTACAGAAACAACAGCTTTCCCACGAAAAATGGTCATTTCGATACGGCAACGCCTACTCAATGACCAGATATACGGCAACGCCAACTCAATGACCAGATATACGGCAACGCCAACTCAATGACTAGTACTTTAAATAATCATGACTATCCAGTAAAAAATAAATTTTCAACAAACAAAAATTTTGTACAAAATCTCTATTTTAAGAAACAAAAAAAGCTACTAATATAAGCAGCTTTTTTATGAACATAGAATCAAAAACTATTCTTGTTCGTTTTCCATTTTGGTTTTTAGATTCGCTAAAATATCTAACTCACCCAGTGTAGATTTTTTGGTATTATCTTTTTGTTTTTTGATATTTTTTTGAACTTCTTCACGTTCTTTTTCAAATTCTTTTTCTTTGATTTCTCGCCAAGTTTCAGAATGAGAAAGAATAATTTTTCTATTTTCTTTATTGAATTCAATAACCTTGAAAGCAGCTGTATCTCCAACTCTTAAATCATTTTTGCCTTCTTCAACTTGAAGATGTTTAGAAGGACAAAAGCCTTCAACACCATATTCAAGTTCCAAGATAGCACTTTTATCAACAAATTTAGTTATGGTACCATTATGAATAGAACCTAATTTGAAAATCGTTTCAAAAGTATCCCAAGGATCTTCAGTTAATTGTTTATGTCCTAAACGAATTTTTCTATTTTCTAAATCTAATTCAAGAACAATAACCTCTAATTTTTCTTCTTTTTTAATAAATTCAGAAGGGTGGTTTATTTTATTCCAACTTAAATCAGCGATATGAATTAATCCATCTACACCTTCTTCTAATTCAACAAATAAACCATATGCAGTTATATTTCTAACGATTGCAGTGTGTTTAGAACCTACAGCGTATTTTTGGGCAACATTCAACCAAGGATCTTGTGTCAATTGTTTGATACCGAGAGCAATTTTTCTTTCGTCTTTATCAATATTTAAAACAACTGCTTGTACTTCATCACCAATGTTAAATAATTCATAAGGATTTTTTAAATGTTGAGACCAAGAAATTTCACTTACGTGAATTAAACCTTCAACACCAGGTTGCAATTCAATAAAAATTCCATAATCTGCAATAGTTACAACTTTACCATTTACTTTGTCACCAATATTTAATTTTTCAACAAAAGTTTCCCAGGGGTGTGGTAAAAGTTGTTTCATACCTAAACTGATCCTTTTCTTTTCATCATCAAAATCAAGCACAACAACAGTAACTTTTTGTCCATCATAAAGAACTTCATTAGGGTCATTAATTCTACCCCAAGAAATATCAGTAACTCTTAATAAACCGTCAACTCCACCTAAATCAATGAAAACTCCATAATTCGTAATATTTTTAACGATACCTTCAAGAATTTGACCTTTTTCAAGTTTATTAATAATTTCTGCTTTTTGGTCTTCTAGGTCTTTTTCAATAAGAACTTTATGAGAAACTACAACATTATTATGAACATGGTTAATTTTTACTACTTTAAATTCCATTCTTTGACCTACAAAAGAATCGTAATCTTTAATAGGTTTAACATCAATTTGAGAACCTGGTAAAAAAGCTTCAATACCATCTAAATCCACCACAAAACCACCTTTAGTTCTTCTTTTAATAACACCTTCTACCACAATATCTTGATCCAACGCCTCAATAATTTTATCCCAACTTCTCAAAGAAGTAGCTAGTCTTCTTGATAATTGAAGATGCCCATTTGAATCTTCAACTTTTTGTAAAAATACTTCTACTTCCATTCCAATTTGTAAATCTTCAATATCTCTAAATTCTGCTCTAGGTATAACACCATCTGATTTAAAGCCAACATTTACAACTACTTCTTTGTCGTCAAATGCAACAACAATGCCTTTCATAATTTGCTTCTCAGCAACTGTGGAAATTGTACCAGAGTACAATTTTGCTAATCTCTCTTTTTCTTCGTGGGAATAATCATTATCTTCCCAGAAAAAATCATCTTGAATTGCTTCATTTTCTAAATTTTTTTCCGTCATTAAATCCATTTTTGAAACCGCAAAATTAAAGTTTTTTTCGTTTTAATTGCAAATTTTTATTAAAAAAAAATGTTTTTTTTAGAATTAGCTTTAAAACAAAATTAATTAGTTGATTTTTTGCTATTTTTTAAAGGGCTATTAGGTTCATTTTCAAAATGTTGATAAACTTTTTTATCCATCCAACTTGGTAATAATTTATTGAAAAATACGGTAAGTTTTCCTTGACGGGTTAAAATTAAAGTCCTTTTTTTCTTTTGAAATGCTCTGTAAATTCTTTTTGCACATTCTTCAGAGGACATAATTTGATTTTCATCTAATGGGGATTCTTTTTGAGCTTTTCCTTTTCCATCTAATGCAGTGTTCCTAATATTTGATGCTGTAAAACCTGGTGCTACAGTCATTACATGCACTCCACTATATAATAATTCTGTTCTCAAACTCTCCAGAAAACCATTCATTGCAAACTTTGATGCTGAATATCCTGAACGCGCAGGTAAACCTCTATATCCTGCAATAGAAGAAATTCCTATAATTGAACCTTTTGATTCTTGTATGTATGGTAAAGAAAATTTTGTGCAGTATACTGTACCCCAAAAATTTACATTCATGACCTTTTCAAAATCTTCTAAATCGCATTCATTAAATAAGGCTCGCATAGAAATTCCTGCATTATTTATCAAAATATCCATTCGTTGAAATTTTTGAATGGTAAATTGAATAAAATTTTTACATTCTTCTTTACAAGAAACATCAGCTTTAAAAATTTCACATTGAATCCCAAAATTAGAGCATAATTTTTTTACTTCTTGTAAAGCAGTCAAATTTCTAGCACAAAGTGATAAATGGTATCCATTTTTTGCATATTCTATGGCAAGTGCTTTACCAATTCCAGATGATGCACCCGTAATAACAACAATTTTTTTCACTGATTTTGTCTGTATGATTTTATATAAGTAATTAATGAAAATGAATGAGTGCCTCCTACTGCATGGTAATTAGAATATCCATAATCAAAATAAAATTTTTTAATTCTCATACCAAAACCCAATGCCCAACCAGCCATACTAAAATTGGTTCCAGTGGTTTTTAGTTCTTGATGTCTCATATGATTATATCCAACTCTAACATGAAAATTCTGAGAGAATAAAAATTCTCCACCAAAAACGAAATGGCGAAATATATTATCAAAAGTTTGATTTTTTTCAGGTATTGGATTACCAGCTAAATCCAATTGTGGCTTTTTATTAGGGTCTTTTTGAATTAAACGAAATTGCTGAAGTTGAACTAATGTAGTACTGAACCTTAATGGTAAATATTTTAATCTATGACTAACTCCCAATTGAGCTTCAAAAGGAATAGGTGATTTAGGAGCATTTTTATTGAATTGCGTTACTTGTGTACCCATGTTTTTCAAAACTAAACCTAAAGTTGTGTTTTGTTCAGGAAAATTCCAGACTCCTCCAAAATCTAATGCAAAACCCAAAGAATTAAATCGTTGAATCGTAGAATAAAGAAGTTTTAAATTAGTACCGAAACGTAAATTTCCAAAATCCCTTGCAATTCCAGACACAAATGCAATATCATTTGCTGAAAATTGTCCATTTACATTTCCCAATTCATCTGTTTCTTGCATTTTTCCATAATTTACATAATGGATTCCAGCATGAGCAGTACCAATATTTTGAAAGGTATGCGCGTAACTAGAATAGCCATAAGTAATATCAGTTAAATAATTTACAATATTCATAGAAATCCCTGAATTCATGGTATCATTTAAAAGGGCAGGATTATACCAAGCTAAATTCAAGTCTTTATCAAAAGTGGTAATATTGGTTCCTCCTAATGCAGAAACTCTTGCATTGGGTGTTAATCGTAGAAAATCATAAACATTCCTACCACCAATTTGGGCATACAAATTAGCTATTATAATCGTAATAAAAACAATAAATCTCATGAAAAAATAACCACTCTGCAAATTAACGAAATTTTTATGGATAAAAGTATAAAATATTTATGTATATAAAGTAGGAAAGTCAAAATTTATTTTTTTCTAAAATTTTAGGTGGATTTAACTAAACCTTTCTTTTTGTCTTTGATGAAAAGGGTTTCTAGATCTGTCATCTAAAGAGTCTTTTTTCTTTAAATTAAACCAAATCAGAAGAATTAAAATTAAAACGAACAAATAAATTATCCACTCTAATTTTGGGGATTTATTTTCCATAATTTCTTGGAATTAATCCTTGAAATTTAATTCTAAAGTATTGTTCAAATGCATCGGATATAGTAAGTTGATTTTTTTGTAAAAAAGAACCATCAGTTAATTGCCATATCATGGCTTTATCCA
Source organism: uncultured Bacteroidia bacterium (assembly GCA_938006875.1). Taxonomy (GTDB): domain Bacteria; phylum Bacteroidota; class Bacteroidia; order J057; family CALLMJ01; genus CALLMJ01. Next base: position 17,091 of record CALLMJ010000118.1, on the reverse strand, counting down.
TAGCTAATAAAATGTTGATATTACAATCTACTATATATTTTTTTTCTATACCGGTTTTATAGTATTTTGCTAATTCTTCTAAAATATGATTTTGAAAATCACTGATTTTTTCTAACTGTTTAGGATAATATTCTTTCAAATCTTTTAGGAAAATATTATTTAAGCCTATCAAGGGTTTAGAAAAAAATGCAAATGTCTCAATAAAACGTTCAAAAAAATCTTTTTCTTCATTATGAAGAATTTTTTCAAATCCATCAAACTGATGAAGATAATTTTCAATAATTTTTTCAATCAGAACATCACGAGATTCAAAAAAACGGTAAAAAGTAGCTTTGCTTACTCCAAGATGTACAACCACCCTGTCCATACTAACCTTTTTAATACCATTCTTTAAAAATAAATTGGTTAATTTGTCAATCCATTCTTTCTGTTCATCATCTAAAATTAATCTTTCTTTATCTATTGATTTTCTTCCCATGGCTAAAATTTAACTTTTATGTTATGATAAATATCTTGAGTTTCGTAATTTTTTAATAAAGGGAAACCCTCCCAATCGTTAGGTAATAATATTCTTCTTAAATCTGGGTGATTAGCAAATTTTATGCCCATCATATCATAAACTTCCCTTTCATGCCATTCCGCAGAAGAATACAACCATGTAATACTGGGTAATATTTCTCCTTTTTGAATTTCTGTATAAATATTTATGTACAAATTTTTTGTTATTGAATGCAAAGTATAAAAAATTTTAAAAAAGTCTAAATAGTCCAACGATGTTATGCAGACTAAAACATCAAAATATAAGTCGGAATTTTCCTTTAAGAATTTAACAAATTCTTCTAAATTTTCCTTAGAAATCTTAAAATTATTTTCGTTTTCATTAAAAATGACGCAATTTTCGTCATATTTTGTAAAAATAATTTTTTTTATAGTTTCTATAGACATAAAAAATAATGGTGCAAATTTAGTTTAAAGAATAATATTTTCAAAAAAAAAATTTACATTCATAGAATAAATACACAAGTGAATACTAAATTAATAGTATTGATTTTTTGAAAAGTCATAATAAGTTTTTGAAAAAAATTGATATTTTTGTGGTTATAATTCATGTTTATGAAGAACTCAAGCTATATAGTTTTATTATTTCTTACAATTAGTTTCCTTTATGGACAAAGCAATTTTGGGATAGTTGATTTTCATTATAGTCCCAATTTCATAGAAAATAAAGGACAATTTGATAATCCTTATTTTCAAACCAAAGGAAAAATCTTATATGCAGTTGACCAAAACACCATTCAAATTTACTTTACTGACAAAGCGGAAGTTATCTACAGAATTGAAAAAAAAATCAAAAATCCCAATAGACAAAAAGGAGATATTTCTAAACCCAAAAAACTCGCTTTAAGAGATATTATTAAAAGTCAATGGTTAGAAATTAACCCAAATTTTAATGTTCAAGTTGAAAATCCTTCTTCGGATTATCATAATTATGCAATGTTAAGTTCCGATAGAAAAGAAGTGTATTCCATTAACCAAATTCCATGTTATGGAAAATTGATTTACAAAAACATTTATCCCAATGTGGACATTATTTATGAAGTCAAAAGAGAAGGTGGAGTAAAATATAGTTTAATATTAAATCCCGGTGCAGACATCAGTAAAATTTCTTTGCAATATGATAAAGAAGGATTACAGTTATTGGAAGGGCAAATTATTATACCCTCTACTCATGGAAATTTGATAGAAACGAAGCCTTATTCTTATTTGAAAAACTCAAAAAGAGTTGTTGAATCAGAATTTGTTTTAGAAGGAAATAAAGTAAAATATAGTTTAAAAGGGCTTAATATCAGAGAAACCGTTGTATTCGACCCTTGGGTTCAAACACCTAGTTTACCTAATACGAATGGTGTTTGGGAAGTTGAAACAGATGCTTTAGGGAATGTTTATGTTATTGGTGGAGATATGCCCATGAAACTTTTAAAATACAGTCCTGGTGGAATTTTACTATGGACTTACAATACTCCTTATGATACAGCCAATTACTGGTTAGGTACCATGGCAACCGACCAAGCAGGTTTTACTTATGTAACATCGGGTTCATCTGCAAATATTCAAAAAATTAATCCATCAGGTGGTTTAGTTTGGAATGATTCGGGTGGATTCAATGATGAATACTGGGCAATTTCTTTTAGTGTTGACCAAAGCCGTTTAATTGTTGGTGGAACACGTTTAAATCCCTTGAATATTGCTGCAAGCAATGGAGTGGTTTTTGATATTAACACCAATAACGGTTCTCAAATTACCCGTGTAAATGTTGCAGGTACAAGACCCGGTGCGTTAGGATTGGTTCAAGAACCTAATGAAGTTCGCTCTTTAACGTCTTCGAAAAATGGACGATACTACTATTTAACATTGGATTCCATCGGAGGTTTTACAAAACTTTTTGGTTCTCAAGCAAACTGCCCAAAATCTTTGATTTTTCAAAACAATTCTACTTATAATTTTGCTTATAAATGTGAAACTTATAGACCTGATAACGGAAATGCTGGTATTAAAGCTATTGTAGCTAATGATTGGTTCATTTATACACATAATGGAACTCTTGTACATAGAAGAGATTTAAATAACGGTGCAATTTTAGGGACTTTTAATATTCCCGGAGGAATAAACACCTCTACAACTGGTTTTAATCAACCAGGTAATAATGGAATTCAAGTGGACTCCTGCGGTAATGTTTATGTAGGTTCATCTGATAGAATTATTAAATTAGACCCCTTTTTAAATGTATTACAAACCGTAACTTTGCCCTTCAGAGTTTTTGATATTGCAATTGGAATCAATGGAGAAGTGGTAGTATGCGGAGCAACAGGAGATATGAACTCAGCTTCAAGAACTGGATATGTTCAATCCGTTAATATGGGAGCTTGCCAACCTTTCCCTTTGGTGGAGTGTGATGCAACGATTTGCCAAGTAAACCCTGTTTGCTTAAATGCCGCACCTTTCAACTTCACAGCTGTTACACCTGGTGGCACATGGTCAGGTCCCGGAATAACCAACCCTTCTACTGGTACCTTTAATCCTTCCATAGCTGGAACAGGTAACCATTGGATAAAATATACATTACCTTGCGGTTCCGATTCCATTCAAATTCAAGTAAACTCTTGTGCAACTTTAACAGTCTGCGTAGAAGGGAATGGGCAATTTACAGTTTCTGGCGGTTCTGGTACTTATACATGGCAACAGTTCGTTCCAGCACAAAACGTAACTATCAACAATGCTGCTACTTGTACGCAATGTGGAGGTACATGGAATGCCTTTGCCAATCAATGTTTTAACCCTTTTCCTATACCTATTACATCTTGCACAGTACCTGCTAGTTACCAAACTTATGCAACCGGAGTTACTGCAAATCCTCCTTCATTTTATCCCATTAGAATATTTACCTCAAATGGTGATACCGTAATTTTAAATTCTGCTCCTACTCAGTCTTGTTGCGCTCCTCAACCCTCTGCCCCAACGGTTAACAACCCTTCTATCTGTTCTGGGACAACTGCTACTTTAACTGCTACTGCTCCCACAGGTGCTACTTTTCAATGGTATGACGTTGCTTCGGGAGGTAATCCTTTGTTTACAGGTAACCCTTTCATAACACCTAACTTAACCTCAAACACGACTTATTACGTAGAAGCTGTAATTGCAGGTTGTACTTCTACACGTACTACTGTTACCGTTACCATAACTAACGTGAATAGCCCAACCGTAAACAACGCTTCTATTTGTTCTGGGACAACTGCTACTTTAACTGCTACTGCCCCTGCAGGTGCTACTTTTCAATGGTATGACGTTGCTTCGGGAGGAAATCCTTTGTTTACAGGAAATCCTTTCGTTACTCCTAACTTAACCTCAAACACAACTTATTACGTAGAAGCTGTAATTGCAGGTTGTACTTCTACAAGAACTGCCATAACTGTAACAATTCAAAATATTACCAATCCAACGGTTTCAGATATAACGATATGCCCTAATAGTACAGGTACCTTCACTGCTACAGCTCCCATTGGTGCAACTTTTGATTGGTATGACCAAGCCACTAGTGGAAATTTACTTGGTACAGGTTCTACCTTTACTACGCCTGTTTTAACTTCTACCACAACCTATTACGTAGAAGCCATTCAAGGGACTTGTACTTCCTCAAGAATTGCTGTAACTGTTAATGTTTCAAATAACATACCATCTCCTACAGTTTCTGATATTACAATTTGTACCAATAATTCAGGTACGTTCACTGCTACAGCTCCTATTGGTGTAACTTTTGATTGGTATGACCAAGCCACTGGTGGAAATTTACTTGGTACAGGTTCTACCTTTACTACGCCTGTTTTAACTTCTACTACAACTTACTACGTAGAAGCCATTCAAGGAACTTGTACTTCGTCAAGAATAGCGGTTAATGCTAATGTAATTACTTCATTAACAGACCCTGTTGTTTCTAATGCAACCATCTGTGAAAACGAAATAGCTACTTTGACGGTTACTTCACCTGCAAGTGTTCAGTTTGATTGGTATACTTTACCAAATGGAGGTACAATTCTGTTCATAGGAAATCCATTTACTACTCCTGCACTAACATCAACCACAATTTATTATGTTGAAGCAGTAGCTTTTGGTTGTACCTCTAATAGAGTACCTGTTACCGTTACAGTAAATCCTATCCCACAAAATCCTATTGTAAATAATGCTACCATCTGCGAAGGCGAAAATGCTTCATTAAGTGCAACTGTCCCCAATGGTGTTCAAGTGAATTGGTATGATTCGCAAAGTAGTGGAAATTTATTATCCTCAAATAATCCTTTCGTAACTCCTAACTTAAATCAAACCACAACATACTACGTAGAAGCTATACAAAATGGCTGTACCTCAAACCGTTCTGCAGTTACTGTAAATGTAAATTCAAAACCTTCTGTTCCAATACTTTTAAGCGATACTACAATTTGTGAAAATCAATCAGCAACATTAATTGTTTCTTCACTAGGTACAGTGAGTTGGTATGATAGTAATGGGGTCTTCCTTCAAAATGGAGATACGCTGATAACGCCAACGTTGTTTAATCCTACTACATATTTTGTAGAAACGGTTTTAGCTGGTTGTACTTCCAATAGAATTTCAATCCAAGTTATTATTCAAAATATTACAGTTCCTAATCGTTTAGATTCTCTATGTATTGACAGTTTGGCAGTACTTACAGTTCCAGTAATTACAGGTTCGCAAGTGAATTGGTATGATAAAGATGGAAATTTTATTCAAACTAATAATTCTTTAACCATCAATTCTATTCAAACCGATACTTTATATTATTTTGAGTATGTTGCGAATGGTTGCACTTCCAACAGAGCATCATACACCATAAAAACTTATCAAAATCCAATAGCTAACTTTGTTACAAACCCTGAAAGAAATACCCCTACAGATGATGAAAATTCAACCTTCACTTTTATTAATAATTCCCAAAATGGTGTAAGATATGTTTGGTATTTTGGTGACGGAGATAGTTTAGTAACCTCAAGCATTTCCCCAATAACTCATAAATATAAAATCGGGGAATTTGATGCCACATTATGTGTATATAATGAAATAAATTGTGTAAGTTGTTATCAATATGGTAAATTAATGGTTGTTGATGATTTTGCTGTTTGGATTCCTAATGTTTTTACACCCAATGGTGATGGCTTAAACGATAAATTTGAATATGTGTTGAGAGGAATCAAATCTATAGAAATAGAAATTTATGACCGTTGGGGGACAAGTATTTATTTTGCTGATAACATGACAACGTTCTGGGACGGAAACAAAAATGGGAAACCATGCCCTGAAGGGGTTTATACTTATGTAATTAAAATGGTCAGAAACAACGGAAAATCCATAAAACGTTTTGGTACCATTACTTTGTTAAGATAAATTTTTTTCAAGTTTTTATTGAAAAGTCATTGGGCAACCAGTGGCTTTTTTATTGGTTTGTAGGATACATCGAGTATTTGATATTATGAAAATTATTAAATTTGTGTCTTTAAAAATGAGCAAAAAAGTTATTTTAGTGATATTAGATGGATGGGGAGTTGCGGAAAATCCAAAATATTCTGCTATTGACCACGCAAACGTAGATTTTTACTGGAAACTATGGAATACTTATCCCCATACTTTATTAGAAGCATCAGGAAAGGCAGTTGGATTACCAGATGGACAAATGGGGAATTCTGAAGTCGGGCATATGAATTTAGGCGCAGGAAGAATCGTTTACCAAGAATTAGAAAGAATTTCCAAAGCATTTGAAAATCAAGAAGTAGAAAATAACCCTGCTCTAAATCAGCTCATCGATTATTGCAAAACTCATCAAAAACCTTTACATCTCTTAGGTATGGTTTCCAATGGTGGAGTGCATTCTCATATTCATCATTTATTTGAAATACTCAAATACTTGAAAAAGAAAGAAATACAAAATGTGTATATTCATGGATTTTTAGACGGTAGAGATACTGACCCTAAAAGTGGAATTCATTTTATTCAACAACTTGAAGAATTTATACAACAAAATTCTATTGGGAAACTAGCTTCTTTAATTGGGCGTTATTATGCAATGGATAGAGATAAACGCTGGGAAAGAGTTTCAAAAGCCTATCATTTACTGGTAAAAGGTATAGGGAAAAAATTTGAAAATTCATTAGAAGCCATCGATAAATCCTATCAAGAGGGCATAACCGATGAATTTTTAGAACCTTTAATTTTAAAAGAATTTCAGCCCATTCGACCTAATGACGGAGTATTATTTTTTAATTTTAGAACCGATAGAGGACGTGAACTTACACAAGTTTTAACACAACAGGATTTTTCTGAATATGAAATGTTTAAAATTCCATTAAAATTTGTTACTTTAACCCGTTACGATGCAACTTTTGAGAATATTGATGTTGTATTTGAAAAAGAAGATATAACAGAAACCTTAGGAGAAGTTTTATCCAAAAATGGAAAAAAGCAGATTCGTATAGCAGAAACGGAGAAATACCCCCACGTAACCTTTTTCTTCAATGGAGGTAGAGAAGTAGAATTTGAAGGTGAAAAAAGGATATTATGCCCATCACCAAAAGTTGCTACTTACGATTTAAAACCTGAAATGAGTGCTTATGACATTAGAAATCAAATAATTCCTGAATTAAAAAGTAAAGAATCGGATTTTATATGTTTAAATTTTGCCAATCCAGATATGGTAGGACATACGGGCGTTTGGGAAGCCGCAGTAAAAGCCTGTGAAGTAGTAAATGAATGTTTAGAATCTGTCATTCAAACAGCGTTAGATAATGGCTATGAAGCAATTATATTAGCAGATCATGGAAATGTGGATAAAATGCTCAATGAAGATGGTTCGCCTCATACTGCCCATACCACTGCGTTAGTTCCTTGCATTTTTGTAAGTAAAAATTCACACTATAAACTCAAAAAATTAGGAAAATTAGGGGATATTGCACCCACCATCTTAAAAATGATGGATATAAAAATTCCTTATTCCATGTCAGGAGAATTGTTAATAATGGACTAATTTTTGCACATTGACAATTAAAGATTTGAAAACCTTGGATTTATCTATTAATTTTGTGTTTAATAATGATTAAGTGGATAATTTTTTGGGGAAGTTACGTTAAATTCATTGTTTTTTGCTATGCACAAAACAATAAAAGTATCACCATAAGTCCACCCGTATTTCAAAGTGATGTCATTGTAATTCCATTTAATATACCCAATTCTGGAATGGTTGAGTTTTATTTATATGATGATGTAACCAATAAAGGGATATTAAGAACACAATTAATTTGTGAAAAAGGAGACAGCATGGTTAAATTTTCTAGACGAAAATTAGAAGATGGAATGCCATATCGTTACGATGTTATCTATAAAGGTCAGAAAGTGAGTGGAAAACTACGACCCTAAAAATTTTTTTTCGTTTTTTTGTTTATTGTATTAAAATAATGCTAAAATTTGCACCACTCAAATATAACCAATAAAATACAAAATGTCACCTATGTTTGAACAAGAACTCAGTAAGTTTGTGCAAAGTGTAACTGCCTTAAAAAATAAAGATTGGGCAGAATTAGAAACTCCTGCTATGCATGTTTTACATGCTTTATTTGAAGAAAGCGAGGAAATTTTAAGTGCAATTACTTCCAAAATTCAAGAACCTTTAAATGAAATTGCAGTTTCAAGAATGGCAAAGGCTTTCCCTGATTCCCCTTATTATTATCATTACAACGAGCAAATTCATTTTTATTGTAAACAACTAAATATTGATGTAAATCGTTTTTTACCAAGAGGTTGGTTTAAAATTACTTATGTTCTTTCTAAAGGAATTAAGTTTCGTGTCGTTTTTTGTATATTCTTTTTAAAAGACCAAAATAAAATAGTCATTTTACCTTTTTTTGAACACTTAGAAAAAATTAAATATCAAAGTAAAAGAGGTTTTAAACCCAAAGATAAAGAACATGAAATTGAAAGTGAATTTGTTGCCAATGCTATCAATTTTGATAATCAGCCTTTCATTATTACAGCCGATATTGACACTGTCAGATTTGAAGCTGAAAATTTAAAAAGTTTTTATATTCAAAAAGTTGCTTTATCTTTACAAAAAATTACAGAAATCATTAATCAATTAATATAAGAGTTATGAAGAAAATTAGCGTTTTAATACTTTTTGTATTAGCATTTCAATCAACCTTTGCGCAAAAAGGTTTTAATTTTGGGCTTAATATTGCACCTGTTATTAGCTCTACTAGATGGGATAGCTCTAAAAAAGAATTGAAAAATAAAGAATTCAAATCAAGAATGGGCTTTAAAGGAGGGCTTATGGTTGGTTATGGTTTTGCTGAAAATGTTGGTTTTCAATCAGGCATCAATGTGTTATTGGCAGGTTTTAGTTCTAAAATCAAAAGCATTACTCCTAATCCTACCAACAAATATTCTTTAACTGCTGTGGAAATTCCTTTATTACTAAAAATGCGTACTAATGATTTAGCATCTGGTATTCATGCGAAAGGGTATTTTGGTGGAGCTTTAGGGATTAATGTAGGTGCCAAAGTAGATGCAAATGCTGACCAATTCCCTGTCTACGAAAAAGGGAAAAATACCATTACTAAACATTTCCAACCATTTTACACTTGGTTCTCATTTGGTGCTGGTATAGATTGGGATTTGGAAGGTATTGGTATGCTAGATATTGCCATTGTTTACAATCTGGGTTTATCTAATATCATTAAGCCTAATTATGAAGCAGAAGGAACAACTATCAAAGTTAAACCTTATGAAAACCAAAGAGCAAGATTAAGTTATATTGGTTTAAATATTGGTTTTTGGTTCCCTATGGGAGGAAATTAATCTCTAAACCTAATGTAATAAGTAAGCAGGCTGCTCAAATGAGCGGCTTGTTTCATTTTTATAGGCAAAAATTCTAAAAAGTCATACTTTTTTAAGCGTGAGGGATGCGAAGTGCATAATATTCAATAATACTCATAGACCACGAAGTAGCTCAGTGTAAACTGAGTAGCCCGACCTGAACGAAATGAGTACGCTCCAATAAATGTATTTTTTCCACCTTCCCCCATATTCATTACCTAATCAATGGATTTCGTTGAAAATTAGTATATTTGCATATTCAAAATTTTTTGTTAATTCGCAGCAATGAAAATTATAAAATTCTTTGGTATTTTTATATTTACCATTTTTCTCTTTGGTATTTTATCACGTAAATTAGGAAAAACTCCTGCATTAGGTTATCTGTTAAATCCTTATGAAGGTTTTCTTCAACAATCTGAAAAGAAAAGACCTGATATTGCAATGCCCAAAAACTTTTCTTCTTTTCTAAAAGGGAAAGCAGAAATTCAGTTTGATGAAATGATGGTGCCCCATATTTTTGCAGAAAATGAAGAAGATTTATATTTTTTGCAAGGTTATGTAACGGCTTATTTTCGTTTATGGCAAATGGATATGGTAACTCGTGCCGCTTCAGGAAGGCTCTCCGAGATAGTTGGCGATATTGCATTAAAAAGAGACCGTTTTATGCGTCGAATCGGTATGGTTATCGGTGCTGAAAACGTGCTAAAAGAACTTAACAAAGATTCCACTGCATTCAAAACCATGACCGCTTATACGAATGGCATTAATGCTTTTATTAATACTTTAGGTTATCAAAATTATCCCATAGAATTTAAACTTTTAGGCTATAAACCTGAACCATGGACACCTCTTAAAACTGCTTTATTACTCAAATACATGGCTTGGGATTTATCTGGTAGAAGCTCTGATAAAGAACTTACTGAAATTAGGCAATTTTTAGGAGATGCAGTTGTAAATGAATTATTTCCTAATTATCCACTTTTAATGGACCCTATTCATCCTCAAAATCCTGAATGGAAAAATTGGAAACCTGAAATTCCTAAAAATCCTGAATCCGACTGGGGGGGCTTTTTATTTAACAATGGCATAACTCAAAACTTTGATTTACCGAAAACAGAAAAAAATTTAGGTTCTAATAACTTTGTAGTTGGAGGAAGTAGAACACAAAATGGATACCCAATTTTAGCCAATGACCCTCATTTAAAACTCAATTTTCCTTCTATTTGGTTTCAAATTCAACTGAATGGACCCAATCTAAACGTTACAGGGGTTTCTTTACCGGGTGCCCCTAATGTTATTATTGGTTTTAATCAGGATATTGCATGGGGAGTTACCAATGTTGCTCCAGATATCTTTGATTATTATAAAATCACCTTTAAAGATGGTTCTCGTAAAGAATATTTATTCAATGGAGAATATCAACCCATAACCCATAAAATTGATACTTTTTATGTTAGGGATAAAGGTTTTGTTGTAGATACCTTAGAACTTACTCATCATGGACCTATAGTAGATGCAAAAGGAGAAAACTTCCATTCCGAATGCCCTAAAGACCATGCTTTGAGATGGTTAGCCCATGACCCTTCTCAAGAACTTTTAACTTTTTATTATCTCAACCATGCCAAAAATTTGGAAGACTATCGTAAAGCTCTGAAATATTACAGTTGCCCTGCACAAAATTTTATTTTTGCTTCAAAAAATAAAGACATTGCTTTAACCAGTAATGGAAAATATCCCTTAAAATGGAAAGGTCAAGGAAAATTTACGTTAGATGGCTCAAACCCTCAACATGATTGGCAAGGTTGGATTCCTTTTGAGCATAATCCCTTTACTTTAAACCCTGTTCAAGATTATATAGCCTCTGCCAATCAATTTCCTACGGATACTACTTATCCCTACTTCTTACATTGGGAATTTGCTTCTTTTGAAAGAGGTAAACGTATTCACGACCGTTTAAAAAATATGTATAACGCAAACGTAGATAGCCTCAGAATTTTACAATTGGATAATAAAAATATGTTTGCGGAATTTGCTTTGCCCGTGATGTTGAATTACTTAGATGAAAACCAAATTCAACACAAAAAATGGAAATATACTTTAGAAAGATGGAATTATTTTCATGAACCAAATTGGGTTGAACCTAGCTTGTTTATTGAATGGTATAATGAATTTGAAAAATTGGTTTGGGATGAATTTTATTTAATTAAAAATAAAGACACCTTTGAATTAAGAAAACCAGAACCTGTTGTTACTATCAGTATATTGAAAAAAGATAGTGAAAACCCATGGTTTGATAGAAAAGATACTCCCATCAAAGAAACCGCAAGAGAACTTTTAGCTTTAGCGTGGAATGAAGCCGTTAAAAACTTAGAGAAACAATTTCAAAGTCTTGAAAAATCCGTTTGGTATCAATATAGAGGAACAAAAATTACGCATTTGGCAATGATTCCTGCTTTTTCCTCAGAAATTTTATATCATGGTGGCGGAACCGATATAGTAAATGCTCTGGGAAAAACTGCGGGACCTTCTTGGAGAATGGTTGTTCAAATAACTGATAAAAATCCTGAAGGTTATGGTATTTACCCTGCGGGGCAATCAGGAAACCCGGGTAGTCGTTATTATGATAACATGTTACCCATTTGGTTAAAAGGACAACTAAAACCCATACTATTTTTAGAAAATTCAAAACAAAAATCAAAATCCATCATATCAAAATATTCTTTTTAATTTTATGAACATCGTTATATTTTTATATTATTTAGGTTGCACTATTTTAACGGTTACATTAGGGAAATTAATGAACCAGCTATACCCTATCACCCATTGGTTATTATTATTCTTGGGAGTTATACTAGGATTAGTTTTTTCTGTTCCTAGAAGAATGGCATTTTTTTATGGTTTTTTATCTTCTTTTCTGGTTGCGATTTCTTATACTGTTATGATTTATACACAATCTCCAATAATGACACAAAAATTCGCAAAATTATTAGGCATTCAACCGGTAGGTTTAATTCTCATCATGGCTATTTTACAAGGACTTTTACTAGGCTTTGCTTCATTAACAGGTGCATGGCTAAGAAAAGTCCTTTATTCATAAATTTACATGTTACTAACTAAACTTGGATTATGTTGCATTTTATTGATAAATCCCTTGTTTTTGTTTACTCAGAATCAAGACGTTAAATATTACTTTGATTTAGTTTATAAAAATGCCAAGCGTACATATTTCGGAAGCCAAGAACCAGAATTTTTAATTCAAGATATTCAAAATCAATACTTAAAAGTTAAATCCAAATTGGGAGTAATACAGTTCATGACTTGGAAATCCAAAAATTCACAAAATATTGTGATGGTTGAAATTATTGAAAAATGTAGCTATGTTTGTGCACAAAGGGTTAATGTAATGGTTTATGATGGACACAATTTTTCAGAAAGTAAAAAATATGTAATTCCTGTTGAGGAAATAGAAAGTGCTGTCAATTATTATTTGCCCTATATCACTAAACAATTTGATTATTACGAATTTTGGTATGAATTTATTCCACAAAGCAGAGGATTTACTATTGGATATAGAGTGAATATAGCGGAAGAATTTAAAATGCTACCGTTAGTAGAAATTCAATTTGATGGGGATATTTTTGTAGTCAGTAAATACTATGATCCACCACCCTATTTAGAATTACCTGCTAATAAAAAGCGGTTTCAACCAAAAATTTCAAAATAAAATTCCAAATTTAATTGAATATCATATTGATAGATAAGCATCACCTATGAGTTTAAATTAAATCTCAAAAAATTACATTAAAAGGAATATATAATTCCGAAACTAATTACTTGATTTTTAATAGGTCATAAGAACTATTTAAAAAGTTAAAAAAATTTGCATATATCTAAAAAAATTTTGTAATTTGCGTTCTTATTCTATGGAATTCCCAACAGAAAGTATCAAAAACGTAGTAGAAGCTTTTAGCAAATTGCCCGGAATAGGAAAAAAAACAGCTTTGCGTTTAACGCTTCATTTAATGCAAAAATCTTCCATTGAGGTAGATAATTTTGCTAACGCTTTATTGAATTTACATAAAAATACTTTTCGTTGTAAAAAATGTAATCATCTATCAGACCAAGAGATTTGTAATATTTGTTTAGATACGAAAAGAGATAATAAGATTTTATGTGTTGTGGAAGAAGTAGGGGATTTATTGGCTATCGAAAAAACAGGTTATTTTAAAGGAAAATACCATGTACTTGGAGGAAAAATTAGCCCTTTAGAAGGAATCGGTCCAAACCAACTCAGTATTTCAAAATTATTAGAAAGAATTCAAAATGAAGATATTCAAGAAATTATTATGGCATTAAGTACCACCCAAGAAGGTGAAACTACGGCATTTTATTTGTCTAAAGAAATTCAATCTATTAACCCAGATATTGTAATTAGTTTAATTGCAAAAGGTATTCCATCAGGAGCATCATTAGAATTTATAGACGAATTAACTCTTAGCAAATCCTTGTTATATCGTTCTCAATATTCAACCCTTAACCCACAAAAATTTTGAAATCGTTATCCGTAATCATTGTAAATTATAATGTGAAACACTTCTTAGAACAGTGTTTAATTTCTGTATTTAAAGCTTCTCAAAATCTTGATATAGAAGTTTTTGTTGTGGATAATGCTTCGGTAGATGGTTCTGTGGAAATGATAAAAAAGAAATTTCCTAATGTTCATTTAATTAAAAATAAAAAAAACGTTGGCTTTTCTAAAGCCAATAATCAAGCAATAAAAGAATCAAAAGGAAAGTACGTTTTATTATTAAATCCAGATACCATAGTTCAAGAAGATACTTTTACAAAGTGCGTTGAATTTATGGAGAATCATCCTGATGCGGGAGGTTTAGGTATTAAAATGATAGATGGAAGCGGAGAATTTTTACCTGAATCTAAAAGGGCATTACCTACTCCATGGGTAGCATTCTATAAAATTTTTGGATTATCTAAAATCTTTCCAAAGAATAAAAAATTTGGGAAATACCATCTTACCTATTTAGATAAAAATGAAAATCATGTAGTAGACGTTTTGTCAGGTGCTTTTATGCTAATAAGAAAAAGTGTTTTAGATAAAATCGGTTTACTCGATGAAGATTATTTTATGTATGGTGAAGATATAGATTTATCATACAGAATCCAAAAAGCAGGTTTCAAAAACTATTATTTTTCTGGCAGTCAAATTATTCACTATAAAGGGGAATCCACCAAAAAAGGAAGTTTAAATTATGTGCTGGTTTTTTACAAAGCTATGCTAATATTTGCTCAAAAGCATTTTTCTAAGGGAAATGTATCTTTGTTTATGTTTTTGATACAAATAGCAGTGTATTTTAGAGCAGGACTAGCAATATTCCGAAGAATTTGGAATAAAATGGGCTTCCCATTGATAGAATTTAGTATCATATTAGGAAATATTTTGTTTATCAAAAATTTATGGGAAAAGAATTATAAATATACCCATGGTGGAGCTTACCCAGAAATTTTTGACCATCTTGCTGCCCCAATTTATGCCTTTGCTTTTGTTTTCTTTTTTGTTTTGTTAGGAGGTTATAAGAGACCTTATCGTTTTAGACCCATTGTGATTGGTGTTTTTATGGGATTTATTACCATTGCTACGGTATCTTATATTTTCCCTGATATTAATTTTTCACGTGCAATTGTAGGTATTGCTTCATTAACTACTCCTTTTATTGCTTTAATGAATCGTGCAGTTCATAATTATCTTGTCCAAGGAAATGTATTTTTTGATAAATATTTTAATCGTAGAACCCTTATTGTTGCAGATTCCCAAGAATTTGAAAGAGTTTACCAAATGATTTTAGAAGAAGTTCCTTATGATTGCGACCTAGCAGGATACATCACCACTACCGAAAAAAATGAAGATGATGAAATGTGCTTAGGTACTCTTCAACAAATTCAAGAAGTTTTACAAGTTCATAAAATTGAAGAAATTATATTTTGTAATCAATCGGTTTCTACCAGAGAAATTATAACTTGTATGAGTATGCTCAGAAATCAAGTCAATTCTTTTAGGATTGTTCCTAAAAATGCGAATTTTATTATGGGGCATCACCAGGTATATGAAGCTAACCCTCAAAACTATGTAGTTTTTTCTAATTTAGCTTTACCCGAAACTCGCATAAAAAAACAAGTTTTTGATATTTTGGTCAGTTTATTTTTGTTTATTTCTTTTCCATTTACTTTTTGGTTATATGAAAATCCCCGTATTGCTTTAAAAAATTTATGGTACATCTTAAAAGGCAAATATCATTTAGTGGGTTATATTGATGGTTCACATCCAGATTTGCCTCCACTAAAAGATGGTATTTTAGACATTCGCATCATTTATCATTATAACCAAAAAAATTCATTAATTTTAGATAAACAATATGCAAGGTATTATTCCATTGGATTAGATTTTCAAATTCTTTTACAAGGATTTCGAAAAATTGGCTCCGTTTCATTATGAAACTTAAACGAATTAAACGTATTGTTATTATATTATTTTCGTTATTGGCTTTTGCGGTCTTTCTTTGGTTTATATCTTGGCAAATTTTATTATTCTATTTGAAAGATATTACAGAAGACCGTCTTACTCAATTGTTTCAAACTCCCGTAAGTTTACAAAAAGTCCAAATTCTAGAATGGAAATCATGGAATCAATTAATAATTCAAGTTGATGATTTAAGATTAAAAGGTACTCCTACGGATTCTGTTACACAAGTTGCTTATGCAAATCAAGTTTCTGCAATCATTCCAATTGTTGATATTTTCTTAAAAAAAGATACTATTCATGTTCATAATTTGATGGTTGATTCTCTTTTTTTAGATTTTTATGTAGATAATGACCGTAAAAAAAATTATAAACTTTTTAAACCTTATGAACCTAATCGAGTGAAGGGACCTTCTTGGGTTCAATTTCATAATTCTTATATCAGAGCATGTAAATTCAATTATTACTTCAAATTGCATCAAAGAGATTACCAATTTGAACTTCAAAATATTTATCCTCAATTAACCATTCGTAAAGAAGATTTGGATATTCAATTGGATTTAGAAGGGTACTCTCGTTATCTACGTGAAAAAGAAACTCAATTTATGGAGAACGCTTCCATAAAATTTCATTATAATGCCACTATCAAAAAACATAAACAAGATAATACTTTTAAGGAATGTAAAATGGAAATTGGTAGTGTTCCTATAGAAATTGAAGGTAGATTTTATTTAGGCTGGGAAAGAGATTATGATTTGAAATTAAATGTATTAAATGCAAATACTGATAGTTTATTGAATTTATTTCCCAAAGAAATTCAAGACAAAATAAAAGTTTATGACATAAAAGGAAACATTAATATTGTAGGTAAAATAAATGGTAAATGGAAACCTGAATTTCATGTTAATTTCTGGGCAGATTACGTGAATATCACCAATACCATTACCAAAGTAGGATTGCATCATTTAAGTTTAAGAGGAAATTTTTTTAATGGTGGAGAAAAGGGAAAGACCTTTGCAGAATTAAAAGTCGATACTTTATCGGGATTTATTTATCAAAAACCCTTTTTAGCGAATTTTATTATCAAAGATTTTAACCGTTTCTTTTTAAATGGCCATTTTGAAATG
>CALLMJ010000117.1 GCA_938006875.1 uncultured Bacteroidia bacterium | reverse complement strand
ATATCTGGATTTTCTAATGAGCCGCTTCTATACGACAATCTTTCTTCATTATTTTCCGCAACGATAACCTGCTCGGCATCTGCGTTTACAACAATGTTTGCATTGTGTGTTACGATGATAACCTGCCTGTAAAGCTTAATTATAGTAAAGTAGTCGGTTATACCAAACGCAGAAACATTGTTTTCGATAGCTCTTTTGAAGAGTTCCTTAACATAGTTATCCCAATCATTTTTAAATCCGTTTGACAAATGAGAAAATGGGGTATGAACGTGTAAATCCCATAAGCGCCATTCAGAGCCAGTTTTAAATTTGTTTTCTTTCATTGTCTTTTCAGTACTGTTGAAATTTTTAATGCAAAATAAATAAAAAAAAAGATTGGGATTTTGACTTTTTTGAGTTAGACCTTGATTTGGCTTCTGTGTTGGGGGTGGTTTAATTTTTTATGGCTTATACGAGCGTGTCAGACGGTCTTTTATACTGATTTATATTTTTTTGAAAATAGAAAATGCAGATAATCCATAAACTTTTTTTTCTTGAAAACCTTTAAAATTATGGAAAGAGTCTGAGGAAAGATGTTCTAAAATCATGATACCATTGGGTTTTAAAAATTCATAGAAACTGGGTATCAAAATATGTAATGGTACTTTCTGATAGGGTGGATCTAAAAAAATAACATCAAATAAAACTGAATTTTTTTTAATAAAATCTTGGTAATCTTGTAAAAGGAAGTTGGCGTTTTCAATATTCCAATCTTTAAGAATTTGCTGAATAAATTTTTGGCATTTTTTAGAATTATCTACAAAATAAACCCATTTTGAACCTCTGCTTATAGCTTCTAAACCTATGTTACCAGTTCCTGCAAATAAATCTAAAAAAATAATATCTGACCAGTTACCTTCAGAATTTAAATAATTGAAAATTGCTTCTTTTGCTATATTTTTAGTAGGTTTAGAAGGTAAATTGTTATCAAATGGAATACTTTTGCCCTTAAATTTTCCAGAAAGAATTTTCACAATTATTTTTTATTGTTTTCCAGATAATGAAAAATCAAGGGAGCATATTGGGATAATTTAAAACCTTGCTGTTCTAATGCAATTTGAGGTGCATATATATTAGGAATTTCTCTATAAAGGGGATAATGCTCTTGAATAATTAATTTGAGTTCATTAAATTGGTTATTGATACCTGTCATAATAATTTCAAGATTTTTTTCATTGATGGATAGAGCGTTATTGATTAAAATGATGTTGTAAAGAAAATCATCAGGGGTATCAAATTGTAGTTGATTAGCATATAATAAATTACCAGCATTAAAAACAACATAATTAAAACTATTTTCATAAATTTCTAAAGCAGCAAAATAACCTGTAGGTTGAAAGGTAGCGGATTTATAGTAATGCAAAATAGAGCTAGCAATGGAATGTCTTATATCAACATCTGGGAAATAATATTGTGCTTTTTTTTGAAGTTCTGAATCAATAGTATAGATAATATTCAAACTTAGTGGTTTAATCATATTTCTTAAACAAACTTCATTGGAACCTATTCTAAATAATTGTTCTAAATAAGCTTGTTCTGAGCCATCAGGTAAAAATTCAGAGGGAACCAACATCCATTTTTTTGAATTTAGGATAATTTCCCAAGAAGCAAATTTATTTTTAAGAAGTTCATCTTCAAAACAAATTTTCCCTAAAAAGTCAGCAATTTCATATTGATTAATGTTTAAAAATGTTTTGATAAGTAAAATTTCACCATTGGTATTAAAAATAGAAAGCAGAAACGATTTTTCGTTTAAGTTCAGGACTACCCTATATACAGAAAAATATTTAGGGTCAAATAAAGGGCTAACAAAATCGGCATTAAACCGAGAAGACTTTCCTAATACAATCATAGAGGAAATTAAATTTTGTGGAACGGTTCAAATTTATATCAATTTTTGATAACTTCACCAATTGTTAATAAATTTCTTAAATTTTTTTAGACAGTCATGGAAAATATTTTGGTTTGTGGTTGCTTTTCTTTTAAATGTAAGTCGAATGCCATAGATATATTTCTTACAAACGCTTTTCCTAATTCTGTAACTTTTAAATAGTTATTAAAAATTTTGACTAAACCATCTTTTTCTGCTTCTTTTAGTTCTTGTAAAACTTGTGGAATTTCAGGAAAATAAGTTTCAGTTTGATCCCAGTGAGTTTCCCAACGGCACATAATATTTAAAATATGTTGCCTTATGATTAAATCTTTTTCTGATAACAAATGACCTCTAAAAATGGGTAATTCATTTTTTTGAAGACTCGCTTCATATTGCTCTAAAGTTTTAAAATTTTGACCAAAACCCAACCATGTATCACCAATAGAGGATACGCCAAGACCAATCATCAATTGAGAAAAACCAATGGTATAACCCATAAAATTTCTATGTAAAGTTTTATTTATAACTGCTTGATAAAGAGAATCATGAGGTTTCGCAAAATGATCCATTCCAATTTCTATATATCCCGCTTCTTCAAATAACTTTCTACCGGTTTCATATAAAATTCTTTTTTCATATCCTGAGGGTATATCCTCCTCAGAAAAACCTCTTTGTCCTATTATACCATCAATCCAAGGTACATGGGCATAGCTATAAAAAGCTAATCTATCAGGATTTAACTCAATAGTTTTTAATACGGTATCTTTTATTCCTTCTAATTTTTGTTTGGGTAATCCAAAAACTAAATCATGGCTTACAGAAGTATAGCCTATTTCACGGCTT
The DNA here is from genome assembly GCA_938006875.1 of uncultured Bacteroidia bacterium. Classification (GTDB taxonomy): domain Bacteria; phylum Bacteroidota; class Bacteroidia; order J057; family CALLMJ01; genus CALLMJ01. The sequence continues at coordinate 40,996 of CALLMJ010000117.1, read as the reverse complement.
AACTCCGTTAATATTTTTACATTTTCAAAAGGTTGAATTCGATGAATTGCTTCTTGCACAATCGGGTCATAATCTTGAACTCCCATGCTTAATCTACGAAAACCTAAATCATATAAAACTTTTAAATGTTCTATGGTTGTATTATTAGGATGCGCTTCAAAACCCAATTCAGGTTCATCAGAAAGTTTACTAGTTTTAAATATATGTAAAATGAAATTTTCTAAATTTTTAGATGAAAAAAAAGTTGGAGTACCACCTCCTAAATGTATCTCTTTAATTACGGGTTTTTCAGAAAATAACTCTAAATATAAGTTCCATTCTTTTTTTAAAAGTTCAATATAAGGTTCTTCTACACCATGATTTTTGGTAATCCTTTTATTACAACCACAAAAAGTGCATAACGATTCACAAAATGGTAAATGAATATAAATACTTATTCCTTGTTTAGAGTTGCTTTCTTGAAAGGTTCTGATTAAAGTTTGTAAATACTGTTGTTGAGTAAAATTTTTTTCGTCCCAAAATGGAACAGTAGGATAACTAGTATATCGGGGTCCCTGAACGTTGTATTTATGAACTAGTTGATAAAAATCTTCTAAATGATTCATGAATGAATTAAGTTTTTTATAGCTTCGTAATATTTTGTATCTAAATTTTTGAGAATATAAGTTTTGGTATCATTTTGAATTTTTACCAAATGATACCAAGTAATGCCATCTTCATCTTCCTCGCTTTCAATTTTTATTAAAGAATTATTGGATAAATCATACTTTTTATAAAAACGAAAAAAACCGATTTGTCTTTCTACAATTAAACTCTGATTTTTAAAATAAAGAGTAGTAAATGCAGAACTCATCCCGATATAAGTTAGCAATGAACCCAGCAAAAAAATATTTATAGAAAAAAATATTTGTACAAAGTCATTTAATGGAATTTTACCATTAAAATACCCCACAATAGGGATAGAAATCAACCAAATTCCCACCATTATGAAAGTAACCATCAAAATACTCATTTTTTCTTTCCACTTTACAATCGGTGGATTTTCATTTACTATAATTTGAGAAGACATAATTAAATATAAATACAAAGTTAGTGCATAATTCAGTTCATGAAAAGAAAAAATTTCTCTTGATATGATGAGTATCATTGAGTAGGCGTAGCCGTACCGAAGGTCATTGAGAAGGCGTAGCCGTACCGAAATGACCATGTTTCGGTGAAAATCGGTCGTTTCGGTACATTCGCACCGCTCACTACTTAACAACCGCAAATACTTAATGTTTTAAATTAACTTATTAATCGCTAATAATCAACTGATAAATCAATTTTTAATTAACTGTTCATAAACTCTAATAAAATTTTTTAAAAATCTCATTTAACTTTTTTTATCAATAAAACAATCATTCCTAAGGATGCAACTAAAGCCAAGCATAGAGTAAACCAAGGTTTTTCAAATCCTAAAAGTTTATCTAACCATCTACCCAGAAAAACAAATAGACCGATAGTAACAACCATTTGCATTCCTAATGCAGAGTATTTAAAATAAGAATTTTTCATTCATTTAAAATTCTTTAGGAATATTATCTTTCGGATAATTTTTTTGTATAAGTTCTTGTGCTTCTTGTCCCATAGTGCAACTTCCACTAAAAACAGCACCTGCTTGAACCGTCATTTTGTCAGTAATAATATCACCATGAATATTTGCGGTTTCTGTTAATTGAAGGGTATCTCTAACAATTAAAATACCTTCAATTATGCCTGAAATAGTTGCATTTTCTGTATCCACTTTACCAACGATTTTTCCTTGTGGACCTATCACTAAACGGGATTTACAATAAACGTTTCCTTTAATAATTCCTTCAATTCTTATATCACCATCAATAATTAAATCCCCTAAAATTTGCATTCCTGATGCAATGATGCTTAAAATAGATTCTTGAATTTGAGGTTTATCTTCTTTTTTGGGACTAGAAAAAAATGCCATGCTGAATTTTAAAAGTGCAAATTAATTCAATTTTTTAAAGCACAAAACAAATATTTTATAATTTTGTAAAAAAAAGCATGGCTTACCAACCTAATGATTATTACGCCAAAAAAGCAAAAGAAGAAAATTTTGCTGCACGTTCTGTTTATAAGCTTCAAGAAATTGATGAAAAGTACTCCATTTTTAAAGGGGCTAAACAAGTAATAGATTTAGGCGCTTCCCCGGGTTCATGGTCTCAATATGTCAGTAAAAAATTAGGTAATCAAGCGAAAATCTTTTCTATTGATTTGAACCCTCTAACTCAAAGTATTCCTAATGTTACCTTTGTTATTGCTGATATTATGAAAGTAGATTTCATAGAATTAGTGAAAAATCATGGATTCGACAATCTATTTGAGGTTGTGATTTCTGATATGGCTCCTAAAACTACCGGTATACGTGTAACAGACCAAGCCCGTTCTTATGAGTTATGTCTAATGGCTTTGGAAGTTGCAAAAAAAGTACTTAAACCTAAAGGTAATTTTGTTTGCAAAATGTTTGATTCTGATGAATTCCAAAATTTTAAGAATGAACTTCAAAAAAACTTTAAAAAAGTTAATGTATTAAGACCTAAAAGTACAAGAAAAGAATCCAAAGAAATTTTCTTTATTGCACAAGAGTTTTTTTATTCATAAGAAAATTGTTTACTAATAATTTTTTGCCGTATGATGGCGATGTTTTTTATTATCCCAATTTTTTAAGTAGCCAAGATGCACAGTTTTATTTTACAATTTTTAAAGAAAAAGTCCAATGGGAACAACCAACTATCAAACTTTTTGGTAAAGCTTTTTTATCACCAAGACTCACTGCATGGTATGGCGATAATCAAGCAATTTATCATTATTCAGGAATTAAAAATATTCCTAAAAGTTGGTTCTTAGAACTTTTACAGTTAAAAAGTCTAATTGAAAAATTCAGTTATGAAGAATTTAATTCGGTATTAATCAATTGGTATAGGAATCATCATGATAGTATGGGTTGGCATGCAGATGATGAAAAAGAATTGGGTATCAATCCTGTAATTGCTTCTGTTTCATTAGGAGAAACTCGTAAATTTGTTATGAGACATAAATATCATAAAAAATTAAAGGTTATTATTCCTTTAGAAAATGGTAGCTTATTAATTATGAAAGGTTGTACACAACATCATTGGGAACATTCTGTGCCCAAACAATCAAAATTATGTTTCGATAGAATAAACTTAACGTTTAGAAAAATTATCCCTTAATTTAAATCACGCAAAAAATATTGAAATTTTATTGTAAGTTTTTTATATCAGAAAAGTTGGGAGTTCTTCTATGAATAAGTCTTAAATCTTGAAGCGTGTAACTTGAAAGTTATTCATGCTTACTTAAAGTCCATTTGAATGCATGGTTTTTATTGCGTTGTTCTATTTTAATAATGTAATTACCACTTGGCAAATGGCTGACGTCTAAGCTAATATCCAACCAAAGACCTTCTACTGTATATAGTACTTCCATAACTTTTTGTCCTAATGAATTTAGGATACTAACCTTCAAAGGTTCGTTATTTTTCAATTTGCCTTTTATATTCAGTTTATCAGAAGTAGGATTGGGGAATAAACTAAGGTTTGCTATCCAATTTAGCTCATTAGAAGCAAGGTAAACATTAACAGCATCTGATGTTTTAGAACAACCATTTGTAGTAGCAACTACTGAATAGTTTCCTGATTGATTAGCGGTATAAGTTTGATTATTAGCACCTGGAATAGGATTTCCGTTCAAATACCATTGATAAGTATCTCCTGGCGAAGAAGTTAATATGCTGTCGTTTATTGTAATAATAGGTTGAGAGGCTAGGTAAACAAACACTGTTACGGGGGTTCTATTAGAAGTACAACCACTAGCTACCGCTTCTACGTAATAAGTTTTAGCAGAAGAAAGGATAGGGGTTGTAAAAGAAGCATTGGCAAAGATACTGTTCCCTCCTGATGGTAAATCGTACCAGAGATAGTAAGCATTGCTTCCGCTTCCAGACGCATTTAAGGTAGTAGAACCTGAATCACATAACACACTCATATTAGCATTTACAATAGGAGCTTGTGGGGGTACACAATTTGAATATAGGTCTGATTCCCATAGCCCTCTACCATAAGTAGCGGCACGAATTTTGCCCGAAGTATAGTGAATTTCTAGCTCATTTACGATTACATTAGGTAAACCACTAGAAAACGTCTGAAAACCAGACATAGTGTTATCTTTTACATATACTCCAACATCCGTTCCAACGTAAATTCTATCATTAGAATTATTTTCATAAACGACACAATTCACAGGTAAATTAGGAAGCCCTGTGGAGGTATTCGTCCAAGAAGAACCTCCATCAGTAGAATAATAAATTTTTTTACCATCGCTATAACCTGAAAAAGTAATGTATACCTTGGTAGGGTCGGTATTATTTACAGCAATATAAGTAGCATTTAATGAATCTAAAGGAAGCCCAGCGCTAATATCTACCCAAGAAGCACCTCCATTTGTGGTTTTATACACTTTGTAATAATTAGCAACATAAATCGTATTAGAATCAGAAGGAGCAACACATAAAGCGATAATTTTTTCGTGGTTATTTATTATAAAATTGGAGATTTTAGTCCAAGAATTACCACGGTCAGTAGATTTCCATACATTTTCATAACCTGCGAATAAACCGTAATTATTTAAAGGGTTTAATTGATAAGGAGTTACCCATGCTCCATATTCGTCTATACCATTAACTCCTTCACCGGCAATAGCATTTATGATATTATTAAATCTATAAATAGAACCAAAGTAAATGGAAAAAAACATAACAGAAGAAGAGACTGGGTCAATGATACATTCCATACCGTCAGCACCCCAAACTAAATTTAAGGAATTGGTAGAATTATCTATCAAAGTAGAGCCATTATCTTGAGCTCCCATGATAACCTTTTGAGAATTAGCAGATGTTCCAATTCGATAGATTTGATGGATGGCTAAGTTAGCACTAATATCTAACCATGAAGTTCCTGAGTTGGTGGTTTTTGAGATTCCGCCGTCATGTCCTGCATAAATGGTATTAGCGGAGGTATATTTTAAGCAGTGGATATCAGCATGAACATAGGGGGCACCGCTGCCTTGCCAATGAGCAATAATAGACCAATTCGAACCGCCATTTGTTGAACGCCATATATTGATACCGCCTACTACAATTTCTTCTTTATTAGTGGGGGAAGCATCTATATCTAAATCGTAAAATGCCTGACCTCCCGAATCTGCTCCTGTTGGTTCATAACCTAAAATATTAGGGCTATTTGCTCTCAAACTCCATGAATTTCCTCCGTCAGTACTTCTATAAATTCCTTTTAAACCATCAGTATTAGGATCGGCTACTACTGCATAAATATACTCAGCGTCCGCAGGAGTTACTGCAATCTGAACTCTTCCGCCATTTGTAGCGAAACCAGTATGGATATCAGACCATGTTATTCCGCCATCATTAGAACGCATCACTCCATTATATTTTGCTGCGTAAATGATATTATCGTTACCAGGTTTCCATTTTAAATCATAAAAATTACCAACTTCCACCTGTACCCAGTTAGTTCCTCCGTCTGTACTTCTATAAATCCCAGCACTTGATGCCGCAATAATGATATTGGAGTTATTGGGTTGGATAGTTACTCGTCTAATGACGTATTTTTGTTGAACTTGCCAAGATAAACCTGTAGTGTTCCAAGTATTACCTCCATCAGTGGATTTAAGGATACCTATGGAATATGTACTAAAAAAGAAGCCATCGCCCGTAGCAATATACATAAGATTGGGATTGTTGGCATCTATAGCTATATCAGTTATTCCTAAGACGGGTAAATTGTCGGTACAGGGTTTCCAGTGGTTACCTCCATCTAGGGATTTCCAGAGCCCTCCTGAAGGGGTACCAGCCCAGAGGGTATTAGGTTGGGTGGGATGAAAAGCAAGACAATTGACCCTACCAGCTCCGCCATAAGTAGGTACTCTAAGTGGACCTAAAATATTCCAATTTCCTGATGAAACCAAAGGAATTGACTGTTGTTTGGAAAGCATGGCTTCTTTCCAAAGGATTTTCATATCTGGGAAGGTTCCAGTTTTTCCTACTCTTGGTCGCCAAAATTCCAACCATCTTAAATAAGGCTTATAACCTTTTCCTTGGTCAGGGGTTTTATTCCGCCAATAGTTTTGAAATGCTTGTTCGTAATCGTAAAAATTTTCCTGTGTTGTAAGATGTTGCACCCATGTCTGAGCATAAAGACTGAAACCTATCAAGGATAATACGACATTTAAACTTAATATTTTTGTACGCATATTGAATAAAGTGATTTATATGCAAAAATATAAAAAAATCTTACACGAAAAAATGGTAAGAAAAAATTTTATTTATAAATCACCAGCTTTTGTCCTGTTTTAATTAGCGTTGATTTCAAGTTATTCCATGTCATAATATTTTTTACGGATACCTTATATTTCACTGCGATATGACTTAGAGTTTCTCCCGATTTTACGGTATGATAAATAGTTTGCTTATTAGCAGTATTATTTTGTGTATTTTGAATTTGAGGATTATAAGTAACTGTTTGATTTTGAATAAATTTATAACCTTCAAGAGAAGTAACTAATGAGTCATAAGCATTTTGATAGGCTTCTGCTGTTCTTACTAATGCTTCGTAAAACATTTCTCCTTTAATTTGGTAGCCTCCAATGAACAAATGCACATAATCCGGTTGTGCTAAACCTGCTTTCACCCATTTCGTCATAGCGCCAGGTCCCCCTGAAATATAATACCAATCATAAAAAGCACAATCTTGTTCTTTAGCAATTTTTTGTATTAAATCTCTATACTTTTTTCCTGCACTAACACTTACACCACGTTTCATTAAATCTTGCGTAGAAGTTAATAAAATAGAGGTATTCGGACAGACGGTTCTAATTTGGTTAATAATTTTAATAATATCACTTTCCAAATCAGGTCTTATAGAGTTAAAATAATAAAAGTCATTACCACCATAATCCAGGATTACTAAATCAGGTTCTAACTCTGGTAAATGTTCCGTAAATTTTTTTTGATATAGAGGTGCTGACATCTGGGCTCCCCCAATTCCACAAGTATGAACGACCACACCCGGATTTTCACTTTCTAAACTCATTCCATAAAATTCAAAATCCTTTTGCTCAGGACGATTTTTGATGACTTTTAAAGTAATAGATTTGGGTATAGGAGGAATTTTTAATAAAATATAAGGTAGATTCGTATCTGTTTCCATGATTTTCACTACTTGGGATTGATTACCTACTGTGATACTAAAATCAAACATTTCCTTAGATTTTTTACAGAATACTTTAAGTTGTGTATAATGAGAAGGTACCGGTTTATAAAAGGAAAGGGTAAAAGACGAGCCAGGCAATTGGGTTTTACAAGTAGCTCCAGATACTCCTAAAGCAAATTTAGGATAAGCTTCTATACTTCTAGAACAAGCCCAAGGTCCGTAATGCTCAGATTTATATTGCAATGAAGAGTAAGTCCTACCAGTAGATAAAGGGAACATCATACCACGCCCCGCATCTCCAAATTTTTCTTGTAATCTTTTTCTTACGACTTCTGGTAATACATCAGGTTGTATATGCGAATCCCCCATCCAGACAATTGATATTTTACGTGGGTCTGTACTAAACCATTTATCATAAAAATCTTTTACCGCTTTTTTATTCCAATATTGAATAACGTTCAATTCTGTATGTAACCAATTGTATTTGGTTGTATCATAAACTCCAAACTGTTCCCATTGAGCATATAAAAATGAAGATTTGGAAAAGAAAAAAAGTAAGTAAAGTAAAATGTATTTGAATATTTTTGGGGTTTTTAGACAGTAAAAATGAAATTTCATCACGCAAAATTACAATTTTTTTTAGGTAAACTCTCTTTTTTGTATCAAAGAACTTTGAATTATAGAACTATTTATTTTCTTTCTTAAAAATTATCTTGCCATACTCTACGTTTTTGTAAACGTAAATCCTGTAAAGTTTGAGATTTAACATTGATGGTCATGTTATAACTTTTAAATTGACCGAAAGGTATCCAATTAAAACGAAGTTCCCAACAATGTAAATCTCTTGTAATAGATACATTCGTATAGGCCATTTTTTTCGTTCTCAAATCATATCCTGTATTAATATTGATACCCCATTTTGGTGTAAATTGAATACTTCCATCTGCTCTTAAGGTTTCAGTAACTTTATAATCATGGAAGGGTCTATCATAATTAAGGTTATAACTTAAATTCAGATTCACAGGAATTTTGAAAATAGCATATTGTTTATATAAACTATCCGTTTTATGTTTTTTTGCTTTAATTTCAGACCATTTTGAAGCTTTTTCATTTTTGGATTGAAAATTTGTACTAATAGAAATATTCCAATTTGTAAAACGACCTAAACGTTTTTTTTCATCAAAGTAAAACTTATTTACTCTAACAAATCCATTGCCTTTGGCTTCAAATTGATAAGGGTCTAAAGTAGTATTAATATTGATATTGATACGGTTATCTAATACGTTATTCCTAAAATTAAAAGCAAAATTACTCCATTTCAAAGAATCTGCTACTCTATTATACCCACCATTTACTCCAAAATTATCAATTAAAATTAATTTTCGGGCTTCTTTTTTAGCGGAGGTATCATTTTTTGCAGGTGGTAATTTCATTTCTAAAACATTTGTCAAACCAAAATTAATAGATTCTTGTTTTCCTGATGGAGGTCCACCCAAAACCGATTGTTCATATATAGAATATTTTGATATATCTCCTAAACGATTGGTTGGAACCGTTGAATAATTTTTAAATTTGGGTTCAGAAAAATCAGGACGATAAACAAAACTGATATTCGGTCTTACGGTATGTCTAAAACGAACTTTAGAAGTTCCAAAAATTCCATATAAATTTGTGGTCATTGATGTATTAAAAGCATAATCTCTTGTTGATTTAAATCCGCTATTGGGTTTTACAATAATTGTATCGGAAATATCTCTTTCTACAAATTCTTTTTCTATGGTTTTTGAATACCAATACTCATTATAACTTAAACTCGGATTAATACGTATATATTTTAATACGGAAAAACCCGTAGATACTCCAGCAGTTTGTTTAATTCCATTATTCATTTCTTTCCATATATCTGGACGGAAAAGCAAAGAATCATATGTATTAATTCGGTTAATTATTGATGTATTATAATCCAAACCAATTTGTTCGTACCATTTGGCATCACCTACCTTATTTTTACGCTTTAATGGAAAAGTCCTTGCCCTATTAATATTGATGGTTGGAAGTTGCAAATCCACTTTTTGTTGGTCTACATATTGAATTGCGTTAGCAGCAGCTGTTAAACTCCAAGGCGTATTCGGAAAAATCTTAGAAAAATTCACAGAAGACTGAACTGTATTATTGAAAATATTGGTTGGATTAAAAAATGTTGCTCTACGGAAATAATTATTGGTAGTATAATTTACATTAGCATTCAAAGTAGCAAAAGGACCCATCGTTTGGGTATGTTGCCATGTTAATTTGGTTAAATTAGAACGTGAATAATCAGGGTCAAATTTATCACCATTAATTTCCCTAAAACGATTAAAATCAATACGACCTTTCATCGTATATCGTTTATTATAATTGGTTTCAAAACCCAATTGCCAACTTCCTTTGGTATAAATATCCGCCTTGAAAAATACATCAGCATATTTACTAAAAGCCCAATAGTAACCCATTCTTTGAAAAAAGAAACCCAACCTTTCACTTTCTCCGTACTGAGGAAAAACAATACCCGAAGTTCTTTTTTTATTTAAAGGAAAATAACCAAAAGGAACAATAATTGGAATAGGTAAATTTTCTACTACCATAAATAAAGGACCCGAAACAATTTTACTGTTAGGAACAACTTTTAATTTTGATGATTGTATATAGAAATGAGGAGGGTCGTGGTCGCAAGTAGTAAATTTACCATCTTTAATAAAAAATGATTTATCCGGATTTATTCTAATAGAATCTCCCAATAAAACATCACCATCTTGATTCGTCTTTACTTGTAATATACTACCCTTTTTCGTTTTAAAGTTATACTTCATTTTTTCAGCGTAGTAAGTATCTTCACCATCTTTAAAAACAGGCGTATTTTTCCATCCACCTTGGCCATTATTCAATGTTGTATCCCATAAACCCTCCGCATAAATTAAATTTTCTTTCCATTCTACCCAAATTTTATGGGCTTGTAAATCCATAGATTGATATTTCAGGCTTGCTCCATTATAAAGATACAGAATCCTATTTTTTACATCAAAAACTATAGAATCTTTTGCTGCATATTTTAAAGGAGATTCTAAATCACTTTTCTTTTTTAAGGAATCTACAAAAACCGCCCTTAAAGAATCTTGTTTCACTTTTTGTAAACTATCAGAAAATACCAGAGTATCTTGTTGAGTATTTTGAAGGCTATCCAATTGAATTTGAGAAAAAAGCAAATTAAGCAAGCCAAAAGCTAAAAGAAAAGTCAGGAAAAAAAAGTTTATTATTTGGGCGTGTCCCTTGCTTCGCTTCGCTACGCTGCGGGTCGGGCTGCTTTGGGCTTCGCTGTTCGCTTCGGCAATCCTTTTCGCTTCGCTCAAAGGCAGTGCTTCCCCTTCGCATCCCTCACGCTTATACCCAAAATAAATTTTCCAATTTCTGATTTCTGACTTCACTGTAAAGCCATCCTTTAATCTAACTTTAATACCGCCATAAACGCTGACTGTGGAACTTCTACATTCCCAACTTGTCTCATTCGTTTTTTTCCTTCTTTTTGTTTTTCAATTAACTTTCTTTTACGGCTTATATCCCCACCATAACATTTTGCGGTTACATCTTTTCTTAATGCTTTTACAGTTTCTCTGGCAATCACTTTTGCTCCTATACTAGCTTGAATAGCAATCTCAAATTGATGTCTTGGAATTAATTCTTTTAATTTTTGGCATAATTTTTTACCCCAATCATAAGCCTTATCTCTATGAATAATAGCAGAAAGTGCATCAACAGGGTCACCATTTAATAAAATATCCATTTTCACTAAATTGGACTCTCTATAACCAATAAAATCATAATCAAATGAAGCGTAACCCTTGGAAATAGATTTTAGTTTATCATAAAAATCAAAGACCACTTCTGCAAGAGGCAACTCAAAAACCAATTCTACGCGGTCGGTAGTTAAATAATTTTGATTTTTAAAAATTCCTCTTCTATCCATACAAAGTTTTATCAAAGGACCTATAAATTCCGATTTGGTAATAATTTGAGCTTTTATGAAAGGTTCTTCCAAATGTTTTAATATATTAGGATTGGGCAAGTCAGCAGGGCTATTTACAGGAATTCTATTTCCGTTCGTTAATTCTGCTATGTAGCTTACACTAGGAACAGTAGTAATTACGGACATATTAAACTCACGTTCTAAACGCTCTTGAATAATTTCCAAATGTAATAATCCTAAAAACCCTGTTCTAAATCCGAAGCCTAACGCAGCAGAAGTTTCGGGTTCATATACTAAAGAAGCATCATTTAATTTCAACTTATCTAAAGAAGCTCTTAAATCTTCAAAATCTTGTGTATCAATAGGATAAATACCAGCAAAAACCATAGGTTTAACTTCTTGAAAACCTTTAACCGCCTCTTTTGCGGGATTATCGGCAGAAGTTATGGTATCACCCACTTTAACTTCACTCACATCTTTTATACCTGTAATTAAATACCCAACATCACCCGTTCCTACAAAATCTTTAGCTTCTTTATTGAGTTTTAAAATACCCACTTCATCAGCATGATATTCAGCACCCGTTGCGATAAATTTTAATTTTTGTCCTTTACGAATCACACCATCAAAAACGCGGAAATAGGTTATAGTGCCTCGAAACGAATTATAAATGGAATCAAAAATCAAAGCTTTTAAAGGAGCATCAGGGTTTCCACTAGGACAGGGAATTCTTTGAACAATTGCCTCTAAAATTTCTTTAATCCCAATTCCTTCTTTTCCACTAGCATGAAGTATTTCTTCTCTTTCACAACCAATTAAATCTACAATTTGGTCTGAAACTTCTTCAATCATCGCATTGGGTAAATCAATTTTATTTAAAACCGGGATAATGGTTAGATTGCTGTCTAAAGCTAAATATAAATTAGAAATAGTTTGAGCTTCAATACCTTGTGTAGAATCTACAATTAAAAGGGCTCCTTCGCACGCCGCAATAGCACGTGAAACTTCATAAGAAAAATCCACATGACCCGGAGTATCAATTAAATTAAGTATATACTCTTCTCCATTCAAAAAATAATTCATTTGAATAGCGTGGCTTTTGATGGTAATCCCTTTTTCTCTTTCTAAATCCATATCATCAAGGACTTGGTCCATCATTTCTCGTTTAGAAATTGTTTGGGTAAATTCCAAAAGTCTATCTGCTAATGTACTTTTTCCGTGGTCTATATGGGCAATAATGCAAAAATTGCGTATATTTTTCATTCTTTTATAAGAAACAGCAAATTTACAAAAATATTTAATTTTTCATGCTTTTTGTGAGCTTAATCCATCATTTTTGTATAATAAAAGAAAGAGTAACTAAAAAAACAAAAACCTTGAGCTTAAAGATTATTAAGTTCAAGGTGATATTTTCATTAAGCGAGTGCTTAATTTATTTAATTGGTTTTAAAAACAACGTAATAGAAAAGTAATAGTACTAAAGCTAAAAGGAAAGCAACTAGTACAATTAAGAACTGTTGGAAAGTATTTACTTTACTATCCAAAGTTTTTTTCTCTTCAAAAAGTGATTTATTTTGCTTGCTCATTTTTTCGCTAAGTTGTTTAGCATCTTCAGCTTCATGAGCAAGTTCTTGATTATAAAGTCTTAATTGCTCATTAGTTTTATTGAGTTTCGCTTCTAACTTATCACTTACTTTAGTAAGAAATTGAGCTTCTCCAATTAATTTTTCGTATTCATCGCATAAAAATCTAAAAGCATCTTTTAGCTCTTCATGAGTATGCTCTTTTTCTAGTATTTCTCTTGACCTATTCAGATTTTGAACTGCATCAGCAAATGCATCTTGTTTAGTTTTTGCCATATATTACTTAATTCAAAGTGCTAAATTAAGAACAAAAATGATTTCATTAAAAGAAAAGTTATTCACAAATATGTTAATCTTTCTAAAACTTTAAAAATTTAAGTTTAAACCCCAAAAAAATTGCCTTGGTTGTAAATATCTTGCAGGATTAAAGGGAGGAATTCCTCTATTTAAAGGATTAGGATATGCAGGGTCTCTAAAAGATAAAGGCAATGGGTCTCCAAATTCATAGGCTCGCCCTGTAACGGGATTAATTAATTGTGCATTTTTTTGATTAAAAATATTTTTCATTTCTACAAAAGCCGATAAACTTTGATGACGATTTTTAAATACTTTAAATTCTTTCGTTAAGCGTATATCTGTCCACATCCATGGAGAACCAATTTTAGAAAAGGGTTTATCATTCTGAATTTCATAAACAGGTCTTCCTGTGTTAGCATCCTCTCCTGTATAGATATAAGGAGTATATCTTAAACCTGACTTATAAGTAGAACTTATGAACAAAGTAAAATGTTTCAACCTCAAACCTCCAATTTGTAACAAAGTATCCGACTTAAATACAAACATAGCTTTTAAATCTAGGGGTCTATCCCAAGCTAAAAATTGTTCGCGAGTTGCAGTTGTATTCCCTGAATTTTGTATTTGCAATAAGGATTCTTTGGCTGTATTAGATTTTCCAGTTGCAATTTGATAAGCACCTGATAAAGTTCCTCTAAACCAAGTTCCTATTCTTCGGGTGATAGAAGTCTCTAAACCTCTTATTCTTGCATAATCCTGATTAATTGCGAAACTTTTTTCTACAAATCTACCAGTTTGGTCTCTTACAACAATTTTTTTGTTTACGATAAAATCAAATTTATCGTTATAAAATGCAGTAAAAGTCATTGCCCAATTAGAAGTTAGTTGGGATTTAAGACCTACTTCGTAGTTTACATTGGTTTCAGGATTTAAATTAGGATTTCCTAAATTCGCTAAAAAAGAACGATTTTGATATACTGGGTCTAAACCTGCATAAAGAAATCTTGGGTGAGGCAAACGAGTAGAATGCCCATAATTAAAATAAAGTACATTATTTTCTGTAACAGGGAAAGAAACTCTCAATTTAGGTAAAAATCTCGCTTTAAATCTTCTGCCTGCAAAAGGAATGGTTTGTTTTTTGTATTCTTCACGAATATAATCTAAAACTGGAGCATCAGGATTTGCAACTGCATTATCCGCAAATTTTCCGGGTGCCCAATAAGTAAATCGGAAACCTAATGTTGCAATGATTCCTTTATAACGTATTTCATCTTGGAAAAATAAACCACCCGTTGCAGGTTTCGCATTCCATATATCATTACTTTCACCAATTCTATTAGAAGCGTAAGTTAAAGTATCGTTAATTTTTATTGGGGCACCAATCCAAGGTCTAACCACATCAATCCATAGATATTCTTGTTCTTGATGTTCCAAACCAAAACTCATAAAATGTACTTTATTTTTAGTGAAATAACTGAATTTAGTTTTAAAAGTAATTTCTTGGGCGTAATGGTCATGCCATAAAGTAGCAATTCCATTGTTATTCATTAAACCAGAAGGAGGATTCACATAAACAATAGAATCCATAGGATTAAAAATAGAAATGGGGTCTGTAATAATGGAAGAAGGGTCATAAATTTGGTTTACAGTTTCATAACGGAAAGGACGACCATTGGCATCTGCTCTTAAATTTGTGAATAATCTTGCTAACGAAGCATCCATGGTCCAATTTCCTTTGAATACATTTCTAAAATTGATAATAGAAAGGTTGGTTTTATGCGTGTATGTATTGGCATTATCTAAATTTTCAGCAAAAAAGTACTGAAATCCGGGTAACATAATAGCATCATTCCCAATAATTTGTAAAGAACGAGTATTTTGATTGATATTCAAAGACTGTTGTGTAGAGAAAGAAATTTTCATTCCTGGTTTTGGTTGAAAAGTGAGTTTTAGAGTTCCTGACCAGCGGTTGTCTTGCCTTGGTGACCATCTAACATCATTTTCCATCAATGAAGAATTTAATTGATTTGCATAAAATCCAAAATATTCATCAGTTAATTGGGCATTTAAACTAGTAAAGAAAAATAGTTTATCGTGATAAGGTTTTTTGGGTTTTCTACCTAAAGAATCTTTTATTGCAAAATTCGGAATGAGAGGACCTCCTAAAGTAAAAGAAGCAATATCGGTATTCCAAGCCATTCCATTGCGAGGATTGATACCCAAATTATCTCTTTGCCAAGAAAAAGATGAAGATAATTTTTTTCCACCTTCTTTCGTACGGGTAGCAATGACCCCAGATGTACCACTACCATATTCAGCATCAGCACCTCCCGTAACAATTTCCACTTCTTGAATGGCATTTTTGGCTATATCTACACCAAAACCGGTTCCCGCAAGGGGGTCTTGTGCATTTATGCCGTCAATCACATACTGGGTTTCATAAACTCTACCACCACGAATTTGCAAACCATCGGGTGTTTGATTTACGCCTAACTGCATGGTAGCAATAGACTGAACGTCTGTAACATTCATATCTTTGATTTCTTCTGCTGTTAATCTAACTTCTGATTTTGCCGCTTCTAAATTAATTAGGCTCTTGTCTCCTACAATTTCCACGGTTTCTACAGAAAGTTCTGCTGAAGACATTTTTACATTTAAAGTAGCTGTTTCATTAGCTTTAATTTTAATACCGTTAAAAATTTTTTCAGTATAACCGATATAAGTAAATTTTACTGAATAATCACCAGGTTTAATTTCTTGAATAATAAAGTTACCGTCTAAATCTGTTAAAGCTCCTTTGTATGTACCCACAATAGTTACTGTTGCACCAATGAGGGTTTCTCCGGTTTCTTGGTCTATAACTTTACCCTTGAGCGTACCATTTTGAGCCATTAAACTATTAAAAAAATAGGTAAATAAAATTATTATGGCAATACGTACTGAATGCATGTGCTTTGATAAAATTCGCACAAAATTAATAAAAGAATTGTGATGTTAAAAAAAAAATGAAAATATGTTCATTCTAAAATGATAGGGTTATTTTGTACTTCATTTAAACTGCAAATCATGTGAAACTAAAGGGCTGAGACATTTCTCGCCCTTCATATCTCACATTTATAAGCCTTGCTAATCCAAATTTATTTATTGATTTTCATAATTTTCATGCTTTTCATCTGTCCATTGAATATAACATTAACTAAATAAACTTCACTAGCAAAGTTTTTTAGTTTGATGTTTTCGGTAGAATTTTTGGCAATATTATCATAAACTAAATTTCCTTTGGTATCAAATATTTTAATTTGAGCCTCATGAGGTAAATTAGAAATGGTAAAATCTTCATAGAATGGTGTTGGATAGATTTGTATAGGGTCTAGTATATTTTCACAATGGCATTCTGCAACATTTGAATATTTTACTTCTCCATTTTCTGCTATATAGCTCATACGATAAATTCCTTTTTGTGTTGGAATTTCTACACTCTTCAAATGATTAGGAACCTCTGAAAACATTTTCCATTCACTACCATCTTTAGAAACTTCTATTAAGTAAGGAGAAACTGGTTTATCAGGGACTTCCCATTTTAGTTCTGCATGGTTTTGATGAGGGTTACATTTTACTTGAAGTGTATAAAAATCAATAGGTAAAACAATTGGATCTTGAACAACACAAGGACTTGTTTGAACTACATCATCTAATAAGGTTTCAACTTGTAAACGGAACTGGCAATCAGCGGCATTTACACCATCTACTAAAACGTAGTAAGTAGTATTATGTGTAAGCGTACCAGTGGTAATGGGAGAATTATTGTTCAATTCTGAGGTGGGAGTAATAGCTACAGAACCATGGGCGGTATTAGAACCACAAACTGCATCATTAAAAATACGAAATTGCAACTGTCTTGGAGTAGGAGTAGAATTGCAAGCACAACTCATATTTCTGGGAGTTATTCTCACTGAAATATTTCCAGAAGCACAATGAGCACTCATAGGAGTAATAAATTTAAACCAAATAGAATTTTCGACGGTTCTGGAAATTGCACCAAAAGGACCGGGACTTAAAGGTTCATAGCCATCTTTGAAAGTGCCGTCTGATGGAATTGCTCCTGTGCCATTAGGTGTATCTCCTACATAAATCACTGCACCACCTTGTCTATCTCCTGGTGAAGCATTTGTGCAGGGTATTAATCCTGTTGCTAAAGAATTGTAATAACCTCTTGTACCACCGTTATACCCATCGGAAAGTTGAATAGCATCTGCACATAAATCATTACTAGGTCTTGTACCGATAACTACCCAATCTATATCAAAGTTATTAGTAACTGTGGCGGTTTGTGATAAACGAATACCTATTCTGCCGGATAGATTACGCAAGCTACTAATATCCATAAAAACTGTCCTTGCATTCATCATCGTGTTAGGGAAAAAATTTCCAGAAGTATAATCATTATAAGGGTTTATCGTAGTAGGTGTAGTTTGGAATACGGTATTATAACCTGATGGAGCGGCATCGGGCGTTTGGTCATTATTACCATCAAAAACCCAACCAAGAGTAAAATTAGAAGTTAAAGAATGTGAAAATCCTCCTGTGCAACGTAAAATAAACTTTAAGTACAAATTAGGGATATCAGGGAAATTGATAACTGGTGTCCACAAATAAACTCCTTGATTGCCATTAAGGGGTTGTCTTACAAAAGCTTGGCTTCCCCATTCGTATCCCCTATTATTATAACTGCCCACAGTGTACCAAGCATTAGTAGTATTAATACTTGGATTTCCAGGGATTCCAGACTGATTACTTTTTGTCCATTTAGAAACATCTCTTGGCGAACCCGTTAAATCTAATGATGTAGTTGTAAAAGTATCTACAAAAATAATCTGCACTTGGTTTGCAGAAATACCTGCTAAAAGTGTATCTCTGTATTCTTTTCCTAATTGTGCATTAACTTTATAATAAAAAAATAACCCCAATAACAAAACAGGTTTTAAGTATAAATTTAGTTTCATATCAAATATTTTTTACAAATGTAAAAAAAAACTAATTTAAATTAAATAGTTTTAAACAAAAAAAATAACTTTATGAACAAAAAAAAATAATTAATTGAAAAACAATAATTTAATATAAAGTTTTTCTAAAAAAAATGTTTAAATCATGAAAAAGATTACATATTTTAATTAAATAGTTTAGTGTAAATAGTTTTTTAATCCAAATTTTATTGCAGATTTATAAAAGAATAAAATAGTATTTTTGCGACATGAAAAATATAATTTTATTTTTAATTATATTACATCAATTCAGGTTGTATTGTCAAAATTTTGATTTAACAGGAGAGTGGAAAGGCTTCGCCTATCAAACTGATGGTACAGGTTGGTATTTTACAGCAAATTTTACACAATCTGGTGATAGTATTACAGGCGGCATTTACTATACAGATGATAAAAATCCTAATATTTTTGTAATTTATAAGATGAAAGGTAAAATTTTTCAAAATAGACTTCAATATATTGAATATGAAATTCTTAAAGATAATCCAAGAGCTTTTACTTTTTGGTGCTATATTGAAACATTTTTGGATATCAATATTCAGGGTGATAGCATTTTTTTAACCACAAAAAAAGCCGAATCATGGACAAAAAACCAAAATGGTTCTAAAGAGATAAAATGTCCTGATGCTTTCATAAAATTTAGTAAGAAATATGAACCCAAGACTACAAAAAACATTCAAATTCAAGAAAATATAAAAGTAGGGGAAAAAATTACTGTATATGCAATACAATTTCAACCGAGTAGAGCAGATTTGTTACCAAAGTCTATACCAGCTTTAGAAGAAATTGTTAACTATTTAAAGTCCCATCCCAGTGTAAAATTAGAAATAATTGGTCATACAGATAAAGGAAAGAATCCTGAATATAACTTAGAATTATCTTTAAAAAGAGCAGAAGCTGTAAAAGACTATTTCGTAAAAAGAGGAATTAATTCTAACCGTTTAAGTACAAAAGGAAAGGGTTCCAAAGAACCTATTGCAGATAATAATACACCTCAAGGGCGAGCAAAAAATAGAAGAACAGAATTTAAATTTTTGGAAGTAAATTAAATTCTTCTTTTATACAATTCTTCAATCATTTGAACCGAATAAAAAGCATCGGTTATGGAAGAGATTTCAGCGGGTTTCCCACTTAAAACATGTAAAAACTCTTCATAAACTAGTTCATGATTTGAAGCAGAGCCTTGATAACCATCATATTGATTGGCTGTTGGAATTTTATCAATATTAGGGAGATTATAATTTTCTATATTACAAGCCAGTATTTCATTCATATATTGACCACCAATTTTGACGGTGCCTTTTTCTCCCAAAATGGTGATACTACTTTCCAAATTTTTTTCATAAGAACTTATTGAATAATTGAAATTTACTTCTACATGATTAGCCAAACGAAAGTTTAAACAGCCTGTATCTTCAAATTCAATCATTTTTTGATGATTAAAATTCCAAAATCGAGCATTTTGAATGGAAGTTAAATGTCCAAAAAGATAGATTAAAATATCTGTAAAATGAGAAAATTGAGTAAATAAAACTCCACCATCTTTTGAAAGTTTACCTTTCCAGTCGCTGTTTTGATAATACCTTTCATCTCTATTCCATAAACAGTTCACTTGCACCCAAAAAATTTTTCCCAATTGATTTTTAAGAATCAAGGATTTAAGCCATTGAACAATAGGACTATAACGATTTTGAAGCATACAAAACAATTTTTTTTGATGGAAATTTGCAGTTTCTATCATTTGTAAAGCATCAAGACTTTTTAAAGCTAATGGTTTCTCACAAATAACATGTAATCCATTTTTTAAAGCTTGTATGCTATGCTCTGCATGTAAATAATTAGGAGTTGCAATAATTACAATCTCTAAATCTTTTTTTATAAATTCATCAAAACTTGATGTTTTAAAGCAAGAGAAATGCTCAATTTTTTGATTATCAATATCACAAACTGCTTTTAGTTCTAAATTCTTATGATTTTCAATTACTTGTGCATGTTTTTTTCCAATGAAACCTAAACCAACAATTCCTACTTTGTACATAATTATTGCAAAATAAATACAAATTGCTTTTTATGCAGATGCCAACGAAAAATTAACTGATAAAACTTTGGGTAATTGTATCAATATATTTTTGCTGTAATTCAGCTAATTCAATAAATTTAGCTTGTGCATCAAAAGGTTTTTCTTTGGTTAAATCGTAATGATAGTATAAACCATCACTTTTTAAATAACGGGCTTTTACATTACCTTTAAAGAAAATTTCTAAAATTTCTAGGATACGTTCTTGGTTATCTTTATCAAGTATAGGAAAGGCAACTTCCACTCTTCTGTCTAAATTTCTTTCCATCCAATCAGCTGAGCCACAATAAATTTTTTTTTCTCCGTTATATTCAAACAAGTAAATACGTGAATGTTCTAAAAATCTACCCACAATGCTTCTTACAGTAATATTTTCTGATAAACCTTCTACTCCAGGAACTAAACAGCAGATTCCTCTAATCAAAAGTTGAATTTTAATTCCTTTATTGGAAGCACAATAAAGCATTTTAATCATCTCAGGGTCAACTAATGAGTTCATAACAATAGTAATAGAAGAGTGATTTTCTGAGGAATGAAATTTGATACAATTGTTAATCATTTCTTTGAATTGGTTTCTCATGCTTACTGGAGCTACCAAAATTTTTCGCCATTCTTGTTGTTTAGAATAGCCCGTTAGTAAATTATAAAGTTCTGAAACGTCTTTAGTAATTTCAGGATTGCAGGTCATAAGGCTAATATCTGTATAAATTCTAGCAGAAATTTCATTATAATTACCAGTTGAAAGGTGTACATAATTTCTAATGTCCTCACCTTCTTTACGAACAATTAAACAAACTTTACAATGGGTTTTAAGTCCCATAACCCCATAAACAACGTTTACACCTTCTCTTTCTAGTTCTCTTGCCCATGTAATATTTTTTTGTTCGTCAAAGCGTGCTTTTAATTCAATAAGTGCTGTAACATTTTTACCACGAATAACAGCTTCTTTTAATGCTCCTACAATAGGCGATTTGCTTCCTGATGTTCTATATAAAGTAATTTTGATGGCTAAAACATTAGGGTCATTAGCAGCTTCTTTGATAAGGTCTACAACATGATTAAAACTTTCGTAAGGATGCCATAATAAAATATCTTTAGATTTGATAGCATCAAAAATATTATCAGATTTTGCAATTATAGGATTTAAAGAGGGAGTAAAAGGCTCATCTTTGAGATGAGATTTATCAACATTTTTATAAATTTCCCATAAAGCATTAGGGTCAATGAGGTGTTCTTTGATATAAACATCTTTTTCGTTGAGTTCATTTAGACTTTCTAATAAAATTTGTTTGGAATAATTAGAAATATTTTGAGTTATTTCTAATCGTATCACCGAACCTAAATTTCTTTTACGAAGTTCTTTTTCAATGAGTTTTAACAAATCATCGGCTTCTGCTTCGGAAATATCTAAATCTGCATTACGAGTAATTTTAAATTTAGATACATTCAGGATTTTCATTCCGGGAAAAAAATCCTCTAAATACTCAGAAATTACATCTTCCAAAAGGACGAAATCATAACTATCACGAATTTTAGAAAAAATTACAGGCGGTAAAATAGAAGGAACGGGAATTACAGAAACCAAAGGTTCTTGTTCATTATATTCATTATAGAGTTCAACTATTAAATTCAGATTGAGATTACGAAGTTTCGGAAAAGGGTGAGAGGGGTCAATGGCAAGGGGTGTAACTACGGGAAAAATTTTTTCAATAAAATAGTTATAAACAAATTTTTTTTGTTCATTGGTCAAATCATTGACTTTTAAAATTCTTACTTTTTCTTTTTCTAAAGAAGGGATTATTTCGTAATACAATGTTTGGTTATGCTGTTGTAAAATAGGTATTAAAGATTCATAAATTCTATGAATTTGTTCTTCTGCGGTCATACCATCTGTAGTTTTTTTATGAAGTTGAGCATTAATTTGTTCTTTCAAGCCAGCTACACGTATCATAAAAAATTCATCTAAATTGGAAATAAAAATTGCACAAAATTTTAGGCGTTCTAGAAGAGGATTATTTTTATCTTGCGCTTCTTCTAAAACCCTATAATTAAATTGTATCCAACTTAATTCACGATTGAAAAACATCTCGTTAGGTTTAAATTTTTTAATTGTTTGAGTTACTTTTGAGTTTTTTTGCATAAAAAAAGGAGTTATTTAGAAAAATTATCGCAAAATATAGAAATTTATTTTAAATTTGCAAGTGTTTGATAAAATTTTTTTACATTAACTATTTTTTGGATTTGTTCACCTGATGCTATTAATCTTTCTCCTACTTTTGCATACCATTGACAAACTACTTTATTTTTATTTACTTCAATAAGTTCAGCTGTAAATAAGACGATTTCATTTTCTAATGCTGGAGCATGATGATTTACACTCACCATCACTCCAACACCTTCTTCTCCATCTTCTTTCATTTCATGAACAAATAACCTACAAACCCATTCCGCACATTTAGCAATTGTAAAAGTAGATAATACAGGATGTATTAAGCCTTCTTCATCAAAAGCAGCAAAATCTTTGGATTGAACTTTGTATTCATAAATTTTTTTATCACCCAAGTGAAATGGATTTTTCATCAATTAGTAAATTTTATTTTGCAAATAATCCAAAGCCCATTCTTTAGCGAAATAAGATAAAATCATATCGGTTCCTGCTCTTTTCATAGAAATTAAAATTTCATTTCTTACTTTTTTTTCATCTATCCACCCTTTTAAACCACCGGCTTTTATCATAGCATATTCCCCAGAAACATTATAAGCGGCTAATGGTAAATGACAATGATTTTTTAAACGATGTATTACATCTAAATAAGAAAGAGCTGGTTTTACCATCAAAATATCTGCCCCTTCTTCTATATCTAATTCCATTTCTAAAAGAGCTTCCTCTGAATTTGCGGGATTCATTTGATACGTTTTTTTATCTCCAAATTTGGGTGCAGAATCTAAAGCATCACGAAAAGGTCCATAAAATCCCGAAGCATATTTCGCAGTGTAAGAGATAATACCTGTTTCATAAAAACCATTTTTATCCAAACCTTCTCGAATTGCCTGTACTCTGCCGTCCATCATATCCGATGGACCAATATAATCTATTCCAGTTTCTGCTTGTACTAATGCCATCTGAACTAAAATTTCTAATGTTTTATCATTCAAAATTTTACCGTTTTCTACTAAACCATCATGCCCGTCGGAACTATAAGGATCCATAGCCACGTCAGTCATTATGCAAGTTTCTGGAAATTTTTCTTTAACAATTCTTAAAGATCTAACGTAAAAATTATTTTTTTGAGTTCCATAACTTGCGGTTTTATCCTTTTTTGATTCATCAACTACAGGAAAAATGATAAAACTTTCAATTCCAATTTTTAAACACTCCTCAATTTCATGAAGCATATCTAGTAAGTTGAGCCTAAAAATGCCCGGCATAGAAGATATTTCTATTTTTGGAGCATTCCCTTCCAAAAGAAATAAGGGATAAATGAAATGCTGAGGTAATAAAATGGCTTCTTGTACTAGGTTTCTTATGGATTGTGATTTACGATTTCTTCGTGGTCTTTTTAACATACAATTTTTAAACAAAAGTAAAGAGAAAATTGATTTTTAAGTGTTTCTTTTTTTACAAATTTCTATTCATATTTTTAATTTTTGATTGAGCCAATCTTGAATTCTTTTTATTCCCTCAAAATGTAAAATATTATTTTCTTCAATCATTTTTTGGGTCAATGAAATTTCATTTTGAAACTCAGGTAAATTCAAAACAGTACTAATAATCATTTTTTCTAATTCATGTAAAAACCAATTTTTCATTTTATGATTTCTCAAAGTTTCTAGATGGTGATTATTATATAAAAATTGAAAAAAAGAAAGGGTTAAATTCCAAATTTTATCTATGTTATAATTTTCTAAGGAAGAACAAATTTCTATAGGAACTTTCCATTTTTCTAAAGGGTGATGAAATAATTTGATAGCATTCAAAAATTCTATTTTGGATTGGTTAGCTAAATGACGATTTTTTTCATCTGCTTTGGTAATAACAATCAAATCAGCCATTTCCATAATTCCTTTTTTTAAACCTTGGAGTTCATCACCAGAATTTCCTAAAATTAATAAAATAAAGCAATCTACCAATTGATGAATTAAAGTTTCGGTTTGTCCAACGCCAACGGATTCAATAATAATTACTTCAAAGCCAGCAGCTTCGCAGAGTAATAAAGTATCGTAGGTAGCTTCAGCGACCCCACCAAAAGCATTACTTGAAGCAGTTGAACGAATATAAACATTTTCCTTTTGGGAAAGTTCGTACATTCTGGTTTTATCCCCTAAAATGGAACCCTTTGTAATAGGGCTAGATGGGTCTACAGTAAGAACAGCTAAAGAAAAATCATTGGCTATTATTTGCCCAAAACTTTCAATAAAAGTACTTTTTCCTACGCCTGGCGAGCCTGTAATTCCTATTCTTTTGCTTTTTCCTGTATAAGGTAAAATTTTCAAAAGAACATTTTGTTTGAGGAATTGGTCATTTTGCTTTTTAGATTCAATTAAACTAATGGCTTGGCTTAAAATGGTAATATTTTGATTCAAAATTCCATCTACATAAGCATCTACGCTTAGCCTTTTAGCCATAAAAATTAAATATGCTTTTTGAGTTTGTTCATCAACTTAATAAAAGGTTCCGTATTTTGCATAATATAAAAATGCAAGTTTGTACAACCTTTATCCAGTAAATCTAATGATTGATTATATGCCCATTCAATACCAATTTCTGTAACCTCTTTATCATCTTTGGCAGCTTGAATAGAATCTATGAGTTCTTCGGGAATATCCACAAAAAATGCTTTAGGAATGGTATTGATTTGTTTTTTTGAAGTTAAAATTTTTAGACCGGGAATAATAGGCAAATTGATATTATTTTGTTTAGCAAGGTTTACAAAATCAAAATAATACTGGTTATCAAAAAACATTTGACAAACGGCATAGTCTGCACCAGCATCATATTTATTTTTTAAGTTTTGAATATCAAACTTTAAATTAGGAGATTCAAAATGTTTTTCAGGATAACAAGCAACACCAATACAAAAATTAGTGGCATCGGCATCAATCAAATCATCAAGGTATTTTCCTTTATTCATGGAAGCAACTTGCTTCACTAAATCTAAAGCATAAATATTGGTTGTTCGACCTTGCGAGATAGGTTTTCTTTGACCATCACCTCTAATTAAAAGCAAATTTTCTACTCCTAAAAAATTTAATTCTATTAAAGCATCTTCTGTCTCTTCGCGTGTAAATCCATTACAAAGAATGTGAGGGACTGGGTCAACATTAAATTTGTATTTTATGGCTGCACAAAGCCCAAAAGTTCCGGGACTTTTTCTTTTAGTTCTTTTGATATAAGTACCATCAGGCATTTCTTCCCAAATCACTTCTGC
This sequence comes from uncultured Bacteroidia bacterium, assembly GCA_938006875.1. GTDB lineage: Bacteria > Bacteroidota > Bacteroidia > J057 > CALLMJ01 > CALLMJ01. The sequence continues at coordinate 15,270 of CALLMJ010000117.1, read as the reverse complement.
TGCATGAGAAGTTATATCAACAAATTTGGGTTCAAATTCTAAAATACTTTCAATAGCATTATATATGCCTTGAAATTTTGAACCTCTTTTAGGGGGTATGATTTCAACACTAATAAATGGATTTTTGTTTTTTTCTAAGTGCTCAATGACTTTCACTAATTAAAAATTTTCTGTAAATAAAAAAAAGGCAAATTTATGAGATTTGCCTTTAATTTCAAATTAAATATTTAAAAAATTATTGAACTACTTCAACTATTTTTTTTCCGTTTTTTTCTTTAAAACGCACAGTACCATCAATTAATGAAAATAATGTATGGTCTTTCCCCATACCAACACCTAAACCAGCATGGTAACGAGTACCTCTTTGTCTTACAATAATATTGCCTGCAATAGTTGATTGACCACCAAGTATTTTTATTCCAAGACGTTTACTTTCTGATTCTCTTCCGTTTTTTACTTTACCTTCACCTTTCTTATGAGCCATGACTTTATAATTTTAAATGTTGATTGAATTAATTTGTAATTTGGTTAAATATTGTCTGTGTCCTTTTTTAACTTTATAACCTTTTCTTCTTTTCTTTTTAAAAACGATTACTTTATCGTCTTTTAAATGGTTTAATATAGTTGCTGAAACTGTAACTCCATTTAAATAAGGTTTACCTACTTGGATATTACCGTTATTATCAACAAGCATTACTTCGTTTAAAGTGATATTACTACCTTCTGCTTCATGAAACCTATTCACATATACATATTGATTAGCAGATACTTTGTATTGAAATCCATTTATTTTTACTATTGCGTACATACCCCACAAATAATTTAGTTCGCAAAATTATGAATAAATTTTTGAAGTGCAAAACTTTTTTTAAATTTTATTTATTTGAAGTGCAATATCCCTTAAATCAAAAATAAGGAAACAAAGAACAGAATAATTTATAGAGATAGTTAGAGCTAAACCTGTTATTTTGAATTTTCTATGAATATTTGAAAAATAAAAAGTTTTTTTGTTTTCTTTTAAAATATAAATTTTTGTTTATCAAATAATTGAATATTTATGTTCGTGAGTAAAAAAATTTTTTTTTGTTTAAAGTTCAAAAAATGATTTTTTTTGTAACCTTTTTTCAATAAAGAACGTATATATTATTTGTAAAAATTAAAAAATGAGACAACTCAAAATCAGTAAACAGATAACGAATAGGGAATCCCAATCATTGGATAAATATCTTCAAGAAATTGGGCGTGTGGAATTACTTTCTGCTGACGAAGAAGTGGAATTAGCACAAAGAATTCGTGAAGGGGATCAATTTGCTTTAGAGAAACTTACAAAAGCAAATTTGAGGTTTGTTGTTTCCGTTGCTAAACAATACCAAAATCAAGGTTTATCCTTAGGCGACTTAATTAATGAAGGAAATTTAGGTTTAATTAAAGCAGCGAAAAGGTTTGATGAAACCAGAGGTTTTAAATTTATTTCTTACGCAGTTTGGTGGATTAGACAATCCATTTTACAAGCTTTAGCAGAACAATCTAGAATTGTTAGATTACCTTTGAATCGTGTAGGTGCATTAAACAAAATTAGCAAAGCATTTTCAAAATTAGAACAAGAATTTGAAAGAGAACCCGCTCCACATGAAATTGCAGAAATTTTAGAAGGAATGACAGCATCAGAAGTTTCTGATACATTAAAAATTTCGGGTCGTCATATTTCCATGGACGCACCATTTGTTCAGGGGGAAGAAAACCGTTTATTAGATGTTCTTGAAAATGAAGATGAACCAAGACCTGACCAAGGACTTATGAACGAAAGTTTATCTCGTGAGGTGGATAGAGCTTTAAGTACTTTAACCACAAGAGAAGCAGAAGTTTTAAGATTATATTTTGGAATAGGAGTAGAACATTCTTTAACACTTGAAGAAATTGGTGAAAAATTTGAATTAACTCGTGAAAGAGTTCGCCAAATTAAAGAAAAAGCTATTCGTAGATTACGCTCTACTTCCAGAAGCAAAAGCTTAAAATATTATTTAGGTTGATTATTTAAGTTAATTTCTGGGATTTAAGTATTCTGTAAATTCATATTTGTTTCGGCAAATATGAATTTTTTTTAATTTTGCATTATGAAAATTGTAATTTAACCCTAAAATGAATAAAATATTTTATCTTTTAAAAGTTAAAGGAAAAGCCAAAATTCCAGATTATATTCAAGTCCGAGATCATAATTTTACTTTAGTTGGTTATTTTAGGCCAGGTCGTGGAGAAAAAGCAAGCAAACAAATTGATGAGTCATCATTAAATTATATTGAAAAAATTGCAGAAAATCTCGAATTTGGAAAAGTTATAAAAATTGAAATTCCCCAAAATTCTTGAACATGAGTTCCATTCTTTCCGTTAAAAATGTATCTTTAGCTTACAATGAAAATATCGTTTTAAAAGAAGTGAATTTTGAAATTCAAAGTTCTGAATTGGTTTATCTTATCGGAAAAACAGGTTCAGGAAAAAGTTCTTTACTAAAAGCTATTTATGCAGATCAACCCATTTTAACTGGTGAAATCTATTTGGATAATTTTTTAGTTCATCAAATCAAAAAAGAACAAGTTCCATTTTTAAGAAGGAAATTAGGAATTGTTTTTCAAGATTTTCAATTACTTCCAGACCGTTCCATCGGTGAAAATATTGCATTTGCTTTGCGAGCGGTAGGTCATAATGATTCTAATTTAATAAAACAAAGAGTAATGGAAGTACTTAATGTAGTGGGTTTGGCAATGAAAGTGAATCAATTTCCTCACCAAATTTCAGGGGGTGAACAACAAAGAGTTTCAATTGCTAGGGCTATTGCTAATCAACCTTTATTACTCATTGCTGATGAACCAACAGGTAATCTAGACCCTGAAGTATCCGAACAAATTCTTTCATTACTTAAAAGTATAAGCCAAAAAGGCACTTCAATTTTAATTGCTACTCATGATTTTTCTTTAATGGAAAAATTTCCATCACGAATTTTACAATGCCAAGCTGGTAAAGTTACAGAACTATGAATCGTCAAAATCTTATTCACCAATTAATTCATAATGAATGGGATATATTGGTTATTGGTGGTGGAGCAACAGGTTTGGGAGTAGCCTTAGACGCTGTTACAAGGGGTCTTAAAGTAGTATTAATTGAAAAACAAGACTTTGCTTCGGGTCCTACCTCTACTTCCACTAAGCTTATTCATGGTGGTGTTCGTTATTTAGAAAAAGCTGTTAAAGAGCTTGATTATGGTCAATATAAACTAGTTCATGAAGCTTTAAATGAACGTAAAATTATGATTCAAAATGCTCCTCATATCAGTAATCCGCTTCCATTTATTCTTCCTACTTATTCTTTTTGGCAAAAATGGTATTATTTATTAGGTACCAAAATCTACGATTGGATTGCGGGAAAAGATGATATTCCCAATTCTCGTATTCTTTCAAAAAGTGAAACAATAACTAAATTTCCATTGTTAAACTCGCAAAAACTCAATTCTTCAGTTCTTTACTATGATGGACAATTTAATGATGCTTTTTATGCAACAGCTTTAATGAGAACAGCAGTAGAAAAAGGTGCTTGTTGTCTAAATTATTTAGAATTAACCTCTCAAGAATGGGATAATGAAAATAAAATTCATAAATTAGCAGTTAAGGATAATTTAAAGAATGAATTTTTGGAAGTTAAATCACGTTTAGTTCTGAATTGTGCTGGTGTTCAGTCAGATAACATTCGTAAAATGTTTTTTCATAATATTGAACCCCGTTTAAGACCCAGTAAAGGAGTTCATATAGTTTTGCCACGTAAATGGCTTCCGTCACAGCATTCACTTTTAATTCCTTCCACAGAAGATGGTAGAGTTATTTTTGTAATTCCTTGGTATTATGCAGTTATCATAGGTACAACAGACACAGAAGTTAAAGACCCTAATTCCCACCCAAAAGTTACCAATGAGGATATTGACTACGTATTAAGACAAGCGAATCCTTATTTAGAAAAACCCATTCAAAAGGCTGATATTATCGGTAGTTTTGCTGGTTATAGACCTTTGGTAAAAGCGAATAAAACGAATACTGAAGCTTTAATAAGAAATCATGAAATAGAAACCTTTCAAGAAAAAAACTTTATCAGTGTTTTAGGTGGTAAATGGACAACTTATCGTCAAATGGCAGAAGAAGCTGTTGATGAAGCCTTTAAAGTTTTAAACCAAAAATATGTTTCTTGTAAAACAAAAAATCTACCTTTAATTGGCGCTTCTGAAAAAAAATATGAAAATACTCTTAATCTTCCTGCAGAAGTTCATCAACATTTGCATTATTACGGTTCAGAATATCCTATTTTGTTAGAATATTTACAAAAATATGGTTCTGATTTGATTGTTGAAAATTATCCTTTTACCATTGGAGAAATGTTTTTTTTAAAAGAAATTGCTCAAATTCATACGGTTCAAGATGCTTTAATGAGAGGTACTAGACTTGGAATCATTGATTTTGAAGCTGCAGAAAAAGCAAAAATAGTTTTAGAGAATATTTTTGAGAAATAAAAAGTCAATTTTAGCATTTTTTTCAATACGATTTTTAACTTTAGAATACTTTTTTGAACCTTTTTATAACAAAATTAACGAATTGAAATTCTTGTGTTAATTCTATATTTTGGGGTTAGTATTACTCTGTTTTTACTAACTTGCCTGATAACACCGTTTGATTTTGATGAACTATTTGATAGAAATATAAACCTTTTACCCAGTTCGATGTTGGAATAAATCCTTTATTATGAGTAATTTGGTGGGAAATGACTTTTTGTCCCTGTGTATTAAAAACGAATATTTCAGAATTTTCTGGAACATTATGATAATGAATAGCTTCTTGGAATGGGTTAGGGAAAATTAAAGGTTTAAAATCATGGGTAATATTGCTAAAAGTAGTTGGATGGGTTACTTTTCTTACCTCTACATCATCTAACCTAAAGCCATCACCGGAAACTCCTCCATCACTTTGAAAACGGAAACGTAATCGGACTTTGTTTGGGGATAAGCTAAATATAGATGTAGGAACAATGATGTTTTCTTCAACCCATTGAGATTGTTTACCATGGTAAATAGGCTCCCCTTGTATTTGGTTACTTGTACCAGTTTCTGTATAAATTCCGCATAAATTTTGCCAAACACTAGAACCAGAATCCGAAATTTGAACTACTAAATAATCATAATTTTTTTCAATATCCCATTTTGCTTTGAACTTGATGAGTAAAGCATCGGCATTAGAAGCATCAAAGTATGAAGAAGTTAGGGCTCTTGTGCTATTATTAGGGTAGTTACCGTTTGGAGATTCTGTTAAAGTACCACTTTGTACTCCCCAGGTATTTGTATTCCAATTAGTTAAAGAATTACAATCCGATGCAAAAATGATAGTACCTCCATAAAAATACTGAGTGATGGTATCAGAATAAATAAAAGAACCGTTAGTAATTATTACAACAAATTGGATAATTTCACTAGGTTGGGTATTCGGATTCAATTGAATTTCAATAGAATCTAATTTTTCATAACCAAAAGGTGGTTGATTGTATATTTTAGGGCTTCCAACATTTTGAATATTAGGAGAAATAGGCTGAATTTGAACCGTATAATTGCCACCGTCTTCGAAGCCTAATCTTTTGAACAAATATTTATAAAAGTAGTTCAAGGAATTTACAAATTTTGGAGATTGATTTTCTGCAATAGCATATTTCAGTAGAAATTTTGCAGCAGTTAGGTTAGGGAAAAGGTTTTCTCGGGCTAATGGTAAAATACGGGATTGAGCTGGCCAAAAACCATCATTTTGATTTCCGATTTCAGGTGTCATAGAAATAATTTTATTTTTTTGAGTTTGTTCTCCGTACATCCAATCATCAGAATCGCCATTGGTTACATACCCAACCGTTTCGTCACCGGTACCGTAAAGATAGCCGTTATATTGAGTAAGGTATTTAGAATAATTTCTGAAAATAGAAGAATCGGGTGTATTCAATTGAGGCAAGTAACCCCAAGGATAAACTAACAAATTTCCATAGGTATGATAATTCAGAGTAATTTTAAAATCATGACCAATACAAAAATCACGAATAGCACGGGTTTCAGGTTCAGAAAAAGGAGCAGGACCTCTGTAAGTATCTTTAGTGCTGTCTGGACTTGAACCTGTATTATCATAACCCCAAAAATAACCATAATTACGATTTAAATCTACTCCAAAAGTATTGTTCATCATGGGTCTTCTATTTTTTCTCCACATACCTCCTCCCGTCGGGTTTGTGGTTTGATTGTATACATACCCATCAGGATTTAATATCGGAACAAAATAAAGTTCTGTATTCTGTAGAATAAATTGAATTTCTGGATTTTGAGCATTTTCTAAAAGGTACCACATGTAATAAATCAGCTGAGTTAAAGACGCAACTTCTCTACAATGATGCAGTGCAGTATAAAGCATCTCTGGTTCATTTTCATCTATATCAGGATTATCCGAAATTCTAACAAAGTAAAGAGGTCTATTTTGATGAGTTAATTCAGAAGAAATTGGAGCTTTGGCTGAAATCCATTGAGGATATTTAGCACGCATGGAATCTAATTGAGCTAAAGCTTCTTGGTAGGTGTAATATCCTCCCATTGAACCCAATACAAAATTTGATGGATCACTGAAAACAGGAATTTTCTTACAACCTACTCCCATAGTTTTTTCTTGATCATTGGAATATATTTGTTGTTGATAGAATTTTTCTAAGTCATAGACCAAGATTTGATGGGGTATTTGATGTTTTTTTAATTCTTCTACTTCATTATCTAGAATTTCTACAATAAAGCCATCTTTTTCAGGAATGATATGGTCTAATGATAAGTCTTTGACAATTGGATTCTTGGGAGAAGAAAAAATTTTTACACGGTGATACAATTCCTGTGGATAAGAAATTTGATAAAAAATTATAAAAAATAGAAAAACAAAAAATAATTTCATAAATTTTTTTGCAAAGTTAAGAATAATAAAGTAAATATACAAAAATTTAGAATTTTATTTAATGAAATAATTCGTTTTGCAAGAAATCAATTGAATGAAATAAAAATTTATGGATTGAGATTTATAAAGGATAATATTCTTTTTGCTCTATAAAAACTATTAATTTTGCAATAATGAATTCTTCTGAAGAAATTTTGATTTTAGGTGCAGGACCCGGAGGCTGCATGACTGCATTATTTTTAGCTCAACTTCAAATTCCTTGTACAATTATTGAAAAATCACAATTTCCAAGGGACAAAATTTGTGGTGATGCTTTAAGCGGAAAAGTTGTAGAAGTTTTAAAAAAATATGACCCTGAAATCGTTCAACAATTTGCAGAAAAAGACTTTCAAATTGGTTCTTGGGGTGTAAATTTTGTTGCTCCCAACTTAAAATCTTTAAGAGTACCATTTAAAAGTCAAAAAAATAATAGTCAAAAAACTGTACCCGGATTTTTAAGTAAAAGAATAGATTTTGATTATTTTTTATTTCGAGAAATTCAGAATAATTCATTGATTAACATTATAGAAAATACTAGTTATGAAAAAGTCCAGAGAACTAACAATGGTTGGGAAATTCATTTGAATAACGGTAAAACCTTAAATCCCCAATTAATTATTGCAGCTGATGGTGCTTATTCACGATTTGCTAAAGAATTTGGGAATATTAAAATGGAACCAGAGCATTATTGTGCTGGAATAAGAACTTATTATGAAGGTGTTAAAGATTTAGATTCAGAAAATTTTATTGAATTAATTTTTTTAAAAGAATTTTTACCCGGCTATTTATGGATTTTTCCTTTGCCCAATGGTCAAGCGAATGTTGGAGTAGGTATGCGCTCTGATGTGATTAAAAAAAAGAAAATAGACTTAAAAAAAGCTATGAACCAATGTATTCATGAACACCCTTTTCTCAAAGAACGTTTTAAAGAAGCAAAAATCATAGATGGAATGAAAGGTTTTGGTTTGCCATTAGGTTCTAAAAAAAGAAAAATTTCTGGTAATCATTTTTTACTAATTGGAGACGCCGCTTCTTTAATTGATCCTTTCACAGGCGAAGGGATTGGTAACGCTTTGATGTCTGGAATGTTTGCTGCACATACTGCTCAATTAGCTATACAAAACCAAAATTTTTCTGCTCAATTTCTAAATCAATATGATGATAAGGTTTATAAAAGACTTTGGTCTGAATTGAGATTAAGTAGAGTTTTACAATCTTTGCTAAAATATCCGTTTTTGTTTAATTTAGTTGTGAATAAAGCTAATTCTAATTCTACCCTTAAACATGCAATAAGTTGTATGTTTGAAGATTTGGAATTAAGAAACCAATTAAAAAATCCCATGTTTTACTTTAAATTAATTTTCGGATGAAATTTGTCAGTAAAAAATGCCCTCATTGTGGTGAATGGAGTGAGTATCAAGATAATATACATGAAGAATGTTATTTCTGCTTAAAACCTTTGGAACCCGATACCGTCAAAGATTACCAAAATTATGAAAAAAAAGGAAAAGAGTACTATGAAAAATTATTTGAACCTTTTTTCCCCATAAAACCTCAAGATTCTTGGTTCATAAAAGGAATTAAATACATAGTCAATACTATTGGATTAATTTACGTTTCTATGGTTTCATTTATTATAGCTGTAATAGCTTTATTACCAGGTTGATACAATTCATAAAAAATTTTATTTTGGATTTTAATGTTCTACTCCATAGATTTTAAGCATTAATTGAGTTTATGAACAATTCATTAAAAATGGTTTACCAGTTAATTGTTATCGATTAATAAGTTAATTTAAAACATTAGGTATATATTCGATAAGTGAAGCGAACATACCGAAACAACCGCTTTTCTACGAAAAATGGTCATTTCGGTACGGCTATGCCTACTCAATGACCACAAGTACGGCTACGCTTACTCAATGACCACAGGTACGGCTGCGACTGCTCAATGCCCAATCCTTAAAATAATCCTGACTAAACATCAGAAAATAAATTTTCAACATTTAGATAAATCAAACTATAAACCTTTATAAATAGGTTTCAAAATGTCGATATCTCTTACATAATTAATTTAAAAACATTTAGTTATAGCCTAAACGAAAATTCTGTTCAAAATCTCTAATAATTAAGAAGTGTTTAATTCAAAAATAAAACAAAATCATTTGTATTTTATGAATAAAGGAGATATATTTGCATGGAATGCGTTGGCTTTTTATTAGAGTATTTTTTTTCATTTTTTCCTTAAATACTTACGGACAAGCAGATAGTAACATGGTAGTTCCTTTTGCTTTGTCTGATAAAATTCGCTTGATTCGTTTGGAAGAACAAATGAATGCCAAATTTGAGCAAATTGATAAACGTTTCGAGCAAATTGATAAACGTTTTGAGCAATTGGAAAAACGCTTTGAACGTTTAGAAGATCTGGTCTGGGCTTCTATTTTTGCTATGTTTGGTTCTGTTTTTACTCTTATTGGTTTTATTTTGTGGGATAGAAGAACTTATTTAAAACCCATAGTTTCCCAAATGGAAGAACTAAAATCTCAACTTGAACAACAAAAAAATCAATCTAGCAAAGTTCAACAAGTCATTGATGTTTTAAAAGAAAAAGCCAAAGATGACGACAGCCTTAAAGAACTTTTAAAAAAGTTCAATCTTTGGTGAAATTTTATGTTTCAAAATTATCAAGAAGTATTAGATTTTTTGTATCATTTCACGCCAGCTTATCATAAAATAGGCTCATCAGCATTTAAACCCAGCTTAGAAAAAACTTTTTTATTAGATAACTATTTTCAAACACCCCATAAAAATTACCTTACTGTTCATGTGGGTGGAACAAACGGTAAAGGTTCTGTAAGTCATGCTTTAGCGGCTATTTTACAAAATGCAGGTTACAAAGTGGGACTATATACTTCTCCTCATTTAATAGATTTTGTTGAACGAATTAGAATAAATGGAAAAAATGCTCCCCATGAATTTATTATGGATTTTGTTCATCAACACCAATCTATTATCCATCAAGTTGAACCCAGTTTTTTTGAATTTACTACTTTTATGGCTTTTGAATATTTTAAACAACAAAACGTAGAAATAGCCATTATTGAGGTAGGAATGGGAGGTCGTTTAGATACAACTAATGTTATTAATCCTCTTTTATCAGTTATCACCAATATATCTTATGACCATCAAATGTTTTTAGGAAATACTTTACAAAAAATTGCCTCTGAAAAAGCAGGTATTATTAAAAAAAACATTCCTGTTATCATTGGAGAGCACCACCCTGAAACTGACCCTGTTTTTATCCAAAAAGCTCAAGAGCAAAATAGTCCCTTGACTTTTGCCGAAGATTTTTTTGAGTGGGAAATCATGGAAAGTAATTTTCAATTTCAAATTCTTAAAGATAAAAATACACAAAAGATTTATAAAACTGACTTGATTGGAAATTACCAATTAAAAAATTTAAAAACTATTTTGAAAACTACTGAGATTCTAAAATATTTTTTCCCTAAAATTCAAAATGATGTTATTCATCAGGCATTAGCTCAAACCAAAAAACTTTCGTGTTTAAGAGGAAGAATGGAGTTTTTACATTTTAATGGTTTGAATATTCTATTAGACGTTGGGCATAATATTGCTGGTATTTCGCATTTAATGGATTACTTCCGTGATTTACCAAAAGAGAACTTACATTTTATAGTCGGTTTTGTTAATGATAAGGATATTGAACAGATTTTAACTTTATTTCCAAAGAAATCCCACTATTATTTTACTCAACCACAAGTGGAAAGGGCTTTAAATTCTGAAGTGTTAAAAAATAAAGCTCATGAATTAGGATTGAAGGGTAATCATTTTTCAAATTTTGAAGAAATTTTTGGTACTTTAAAATCGCAAAGTTCTGATGATTTAGTGATAGTTTGTGGTAGTTGCTTTCTAGTAGGTGATTTTTTAAGTTTTATAAAACATGAGTAAAAACATAAGTTATTACTTGCGTGGCAATATTCAAGATTATTACAAATGAATGGATGAAATCCCTCCAAAATTTTAGTTTATTAATAAATGGTTTTATTTCAATTACTGTTGTATAATTTTTATATCGGTTGTCTTGAATTTTTGTTTTAACCATTCCTCTAATTTATATCTATCAATTTTTTGGTTGGGTTTGTCAATTTGATATAGAAAAACAGTTAAAATTTTTGTACTATCAGTATTTTGAATTAGTAAATGTTTTCCAAAAGATACATTTTTGAGTTCTGGAAATAATATTTTTAATTCTTGATGAATTTCAGAATTATCAAACTTATATTTTTTGAGTTCATTTTGAAGATTGTTAATTAAAAAATCTTTTTCAGATAAAATTTTATTTTGATTATTTAATTCATTCAAAATTTCACTTTTTATATCTTTGGTATCTTGTTTAATATTAAGTTCTGTATTCGTAATATCGTATAGTTCAAGTTTTTGATTTAACAATTTCAGTTCTTCATCTGAAAATTTTTTTGTTAAAAATGCAAGTTCTATTTTCCTAGGTTTTGAATTAAATTTTATTTCTTTATAAATTAAAGTATAGGAATTATTGATAAATTCGTTAGTAATAAATCGGTCAACGTTTTGAGTATATTTTTTTTCTTGAAAAAGATTATAAGCCATATAAAAACTCGGTATAATCATAACTAATATTAGAATAGAAATTCCAACTCTGATTTGTTTTTCAAACTTATTATTTAATATTTTAACGGGTTCATATCTTAAATATTTAACAATAAAAAAAGTTGAAACACAAATAAAAAAGCAATTAATTGTATATAAGTAAAATGCTCCGAAAAAATATGAAAAATTTGAAGTAGCCAAACCATAACCCGCTGTACAAAGTGGCGGCATCAATGCAGTTGCTATTGCTACTCCGGGTATTGGATTTCCTTTTTCAACTCTTGTCAATGCAATAGCACCTACTAAACCACCAAAAAATGCAATGACTACATCATAAATATTGGGAGTGGTTCTGGCTAATAATTCTGATTGCGTTTCTTTGAATGGACTAATAAAAAAATAAATGGTCGCAACTATTAAACTAACAACCGTAGCAATAAGCAAATTTTTCCCTGATTTTTTTAGTAAATTAAAATCGTAAATAGCCAATGCAAAACCTGCTCCAACAATTGGACCCATTAGTGGTGAAATAAGCATTGCACCAATAATTACAGCCGTTGAGTTTACATTTAATCCAACCGATGCAATTACAATAGCACAAGCTAAAATCCAAAGGTTTGAGCCTCGAAATGATACATTATTTTTTACTGATTCTAAAACTTTATGTTTTTGTTCTTCGCCATTATGAAGATTGATAAATTCAAAAAAACTATCTAGTGTATTCATTGAATATTTTTGTTTCTTAATTTTTTAATCTTGGGCAATGTTTGTTTTTTATTGTTTTTAGTATATATAGTAAAGAAAAACCCGCAAAAAATTCCATCTTCCACAAAAGATAAATCAAACGCTGTTTCGGAGTCTACCGAAAAAATTTCTTTGGTATTGCCTATATCTAATTTTAATGAAGTCATAAGTTTGTTTATTAAATGTATTTATGTAATTCTGAAAATTGTAATTAACGGTTTGTTCTTATTGGTGGTTTAAAGCACTCATTGAAATGCTTTAATCGCTTTTGCTACATAAATGATTAGTAAAAATTTTATGTCAATAAAATTCATTGTACAAATATAGAAAATATTGTTAAAAGTTCTGCTGATAAACATTATTTTATGATTTTATAACGTTTTGTTGCTGTATATGACAATAGTTTAATCAGTTATAGACAGAAAACTTCTTAAATTTTTACTTAATACATACAAACGCTTTTTACTATGATAAAAACAAAGTTCTGATGATTTGGTGATAGTTGTTTTTTTGTGGGTGATTATTTAAGTTTTACGAAAACACACGGTGTTTATGATGCGTGAGGGATGCGTACGATAATACTCATTGACCATGAAGTGGTACTGCCTTTGGCTGAGAGGTATGAACAGGCAAAAGATTGTGATATATTGAGTTCCCCGAAATGCTGAAACGAAGTGAAACCCACTTCAGTAAGATCAGTGTAAACGTAACCAACTTGACCCGTAGCGCAACGAAGGGACACGTCCAAATTATCTATTTTAAAAAAAATCTATAAATTAGTTTTTAATATTTTCTAATCATTCTTGCCATAAAAAAACCATCAAATCCAGTTTTTGAGGGATAGAGCGTTTTTTGGTCTTCTAATTCAAAATTAGGGTGTTGGATTAAAAAACTTTCAATTTGTTTTTCATTTTCAGAAGGTAGAATACTACAAGTAGAATAAATTAATTTCCCACCAATTTTAGTCATTTCGGAGTAATTATTGAGGATAAATTGTTGTTTTTTTTGGTTTTCTTGAATAAAAGTTTTATCAATTTTCCATTTTGCATCAGGATTTCTTCTTAATACACCTGTACCTGAACAAGGTACATCTAAGAGTACTCTATCTGCAGAATGTTTTAAATTTTTAATTGTATTTTTTTGAATTAAACGGATTTCAATATTATCTGCACCAGCACGTATTTTTCTTTTGTTGAGTTCTTTAAGTTTATAGTCTTCTACGTCAATAGCAATAATTATGCCTTTATTTTTCATTAAAGCAGATAAATGTAAAGTTTTTCCACCAGCTCCTGCACACCCATCAATAACTCGCATTCCCGATTTTACGTCACAAAATTCTGCAACTTTCTGTGAATTAGCATCTTGTATTTCAAAGTAACCTTTTTGAAAATATTCATTTTGAAATATATTCAAACGATTTTCTAATATTAAAGCATCTTTATAATTATCAATTGAAGTTGTAGACATATTATTTTGCAAAAGTAATTCTTGCAAATCTTTTTTAGTAATTTTCAAAGTATTTACTCTCATAACAACTTTTGCGGGCATATTTAATGTATGGGCTTCTATATTCCATTGGTTACCAATTTCTTGGTACATTAAATTAAAAAACTCATCGGGATAAGATTCTGCAATAGCTAAGGATAAATTTTCACGGGCAACTGGCTGAACCGGTTCATAGTTTAGCCATTCTGGAATGAATTCACCACGCCAATGAAGATATGTACCTATAATTTGAAATAAATTTTTGGTAGAAAGCTGTATTTCTTTTTGATTAAGATACCAAAGCCAACGCCAATGACGTATAATTTCATAACTAATTTCCGCAATGGTAGCTCTATCTCTAGAACCCCATTTTTTATGATTTTTAAATTGATATTCAATAACTTTATCAGCTTTTTTATTTTCTGAAAATACAGAAAACAAAACTTCCGTTATACTTTTTGCTAAATTAGGAAATAATTTAATTTCTTTGGTTTTCAAATGAAAAGGTTAAAAGATAGATTTCTTTTCCGCGTTTTCTAAGACCATTTTACCCTGTAACGACTTTTTTTGATTTTTAAGCTTTTTGATTTTTAACTGCGTACTATCCACACCTTCTTTATTATGAGTCAACTGAATATTAAATTCCCAAAAAACAGTATCATTAGAACAAATAATACTACTATTATCTTCATCCTTACAAATTGCAGCTAAAAAATATTCTTCTTGGCAAATATCTATATTTTTTTCTAATTCCCATTCATTACACAAATTTTCACAAGGTTTAAAAATTAATGAAGAACCATTGTTAAAGTTGATAATTAGACGATTCGTTTGAAACGATATTTGAGTTTTGGCTTGATTATCAGAAATAGAAGTTAAATTAATGGAATCATTATTTTCAACAAAAATATTACCTTGATTATCAACAGTATAAATAGGGTCATCATCATTGAGAACCACTTTTTTGGGTTTCTGGCATCCAAGAGCAAGAATTAATATCAAAATGGACAGCCAAATTTTCATACAATCCTTTTTAACTTATTAAACACGCAAATTTAAATTATAATTCTTAAAATTTCAATATTTTTTTTCAAAGTTTATTTTTAGGGTTTAATAACATTGTGAATTATGCAATGATAAAGAATAAATTTTTAGTTTTTTTTGTTGAGTTTATTGAAAATGTGCTAAGTGTGTTAAGGTATAAAGTTACGAAATTTCCCTTATTTTTGCGTTATGGTTATTGCTAATCCGATTTATGACGTAGTATTTAAAAGATTAATGGAAAATGAAAGAGTTGCTAAGTTTTTTATTAGTACTCTTTTAGATGAAAACATCGAAAAAATAGAATTTAAACCACAAGA
>CALLMJ010000116.1 GCA_938006875.1 uncultured Bacteroidia bacterium | reverse complement strand
GGTATTCATTGATATCATTGGATTGAAAACCGAAGTCATCATCGTAAGAGTTGAAGTGTTTCATTCAATAAATTTTATTACTTGTTTAACGTGTAAAAGTACAACTTTATTTCATTAAATTCAAAAAAAAATTATTTTTTTTAGTTTATTCATTCTGACTTTTCCAAGCAGAGTAAGCATTTCTTACATTTTTATAATTTTTTAAATACTCAAAAGCTTGGTATTCATTCAAGTTTGTTAATTTTATTAGCATCTGCAATGCTCTTTTTTTAAGTTTTTCATTGGATAACTGCATGTCTATCATTTGATTTCCCAAAACATGACCTAATTTAATCATCAAGGTAGTAGAAATCATATTTAAAACCATTTTTTGAGCAGTACCCGATTTCATTCTTGTAGAACCTGTTAAATATTCAGGACCCACGGGAACTTCAATAGGTAAAACCACAGATTTTGAAATAGGAGTATCAAGGTTATTAGTAATGCAAGCAGTAAGAATTCCATTTTTTTTAGCTTCTATCAAACCACCTAAAACATAAGGTGTAGTTCCACTTGCAGAGATACCTATTAAGCAATCATTTTTTTGAATACCCATCACCAATAAATCTTGCCATGCTTGATGAGTATCATCTTCAGCACCTTCTACTGCTTTGCGGATAGCTCTATCACCACCAGCAATAACCCCATTGACCAAATCATAAGGAACACCAAAAGTAGGAGGACACTCAGATGCGTCCACAATTCCTAATCTGCCACTAGTCCCTGCTCCCAAATAAAATAATTTAGCTCCTTTCTTCATATTCAAAAAAATAGTATCTACAGCTTTATGAATTTGGGGAATAGCTTTTTCTACACAAAAAGCTACTTTTTTGTCTTCTTCGTTGATTTCTTGAAGCAAAGTTAAAGTATCTTTATCTTGTAAATTTTCATAGAGGGAGTCTTGCTCTGTAATTTTCATAATTTTTGATTCTCTAAAAATTCTTGTAGTAAGATTGTAGCGGCAATGGCGTTTATGTGTCTTTTATCAGAACGTTTTTTCTTAGAGAAATTAGCTTCTAACATGGCTTTTTGAGCAATTTTTGAACTAAACCTTTCGTCCCATAAATGAACTTTCAAATTAGAAAAAGTTTCTAATAACCATAAGCGAAAGGTTCTTACTTCTTCTGTAATGTGAGTATCCGTTTGATTCCAATGGGTAGGAAATCCTAAAACAAAACTATGGAAGTTCTCTGATTTTGATTTTTCTAATAACCAATTTTTAAGTTTATCAGTATCAATACAATCAATAGGAGAAGCAATTAATTGAAGTGGATCTGTCCAAGCTATTCCTGTTCTTTTAAGACCATAATCAATCGAAACGATTCTACCTTTCATCAGGTTAAATTAGTTAAAGGAAAAGTTTCTTTAGAGTAATATTTACCTTTTTCATCTATTCCAACTAAACCACATTCATGATAGGGGTCGTGTTCATAAAAAATTACAATATTTTCATTGACACATTCTTCTAAAAAGAGTTTTCGTTCTTCAAGTGTAACCAATGGTCTAACATCATAACCCATCACATAAGGAAGCGGTAAATGTCCGTAAGTAGGAAATAAATCCCCTGCATAAAGGATTTGATAATTTTTATAGGTAATTAAGGGAAGTTGCTGAGCCTCAGTATGACCATTGACTAATAAAAGTTGAATATGTTTATTAAATTGCGTTTCACCTTTTAGCAATTTTAATTGTTGAGAGGCATGTAAAGGTTGAATATTTTCAGCAAAAAAACTGGCTTTTTCACGGTCATTAGGATTTAATGCCCATCTTAAATGTTTTTCTTGAACCCAATAATTGGCATAAGGAAAAGAAATAATCGGATTTTGATTGCTATCCCATTCCGTTGAACCTCCTGCATGGTCAAAATGCAAATGGGTTAATATTACATCGGTAATGTCATTTTTTTGAAAACCTAAAGATTTTAAACTTTTTTCTAAATTGGAGGATTCATGGTCAATTGAATAAATGGATTGAAATTTTGAATTGTATTTATTTCCAATTCCATTATCAATTAAAATTAATTTATCGTCGTCTTCAATTAACAAACAACGCATAGCCAATTCAATCATGTTGTTAGAATCGGAGGGATTGGTTTTTGACCATATCGTTTTGGGAACTACACCAAACATAGCTCCACCATCTAATTTAAACCTACCTGTTTCTATGGTATATAGCTTCACTTTTTATAAAATTGGTGCAAAGATAGTTATTTTATAAGAAAAGATTGAATTGTAAACCTAAAATTTAATGATTTTCAATAAAAATCTTTCCAAAATAATAGATAAGTTTAAATTCTACCAATCTAAATAAATAAAACGTTTTTTTCAGTAAATTATACATTTATGTATCCATTAAAAACTTCAATTGCTGGTCCTTCTAAAAAAATTTGTTGTTCTGAGTTTACAATTACCCTTAAATCACCACCTATTGTAAAAACATTAACTTCACCATGTTCTTGATTTAGAATTTTTAAATAACAGATTGCAGCAGCAGTTACCCCTGTACCACAACTAAAAGTTTCATCTTCAACACCTCTTTCATAAGTGCGAACAAATATTCCTTCATTTATTACTCCTACAAAATTTACATTGGTTCCATTAGGTTCATAACGTTCAGAATCACGAATTTCTTTTCCTTTATTTAAGACTGGAAAATGAAATACATCATCAACAAACATTACATGATGTGGTGAACCTGTATCTAAAAAAAACTCTTTTTCGTTCAGTTTTTTAAAGTTTTTATAAGGACTCATTAAA
>CALLMJ010000115.1 GCA_938006875.1 uncultured Bacteroidia bacterium | reverse complement strand
GATACCCATTCCGTTATCTTTAATATAAATAAGAACCTTTTCATTTTCTAGAATCGTTTTAATTTCAATTTTACCAAACACTTTCATGGCTTGTAAAGCATTTTTGATAATGTTAATGAATACTCTTAAAATTTGTTCTTTATCAGCATAAATATAAATAGGTTCTTGAGGAATTTCAAAGATAACTTCTGCTTCGTCAGCAAATTGATATAATTGTTTGAGCTCAAGCAAAAGAAGATTGAGTTCAATGATTTCTTTGTTTCCTTCGGGCATTTTAGCAAAATTAGAAAATGAGTTAGCAATATGAGTAAGAGCATCAATCTGAGAAAGTATGGTTTTCCCCATTTTTTGGACTAAATCATGGGCTGGGTTTTGTTCATCTACTTTTTTCATAAGCATTTGCATGCTTAATTTCATAGGAGTTAAAGGGTTTTTAATTTCATGGGCAACTTGCCTTGCCATGGTTCTCCATGCCCCTTCTCTTTCACTTTTTGCTAATAATTGTTCTGATTCGGATAATTGTTTTACCATTTGGTTATATGTTAAAATTAATTCTCCAATTTCATCAGAACTTGACCATTCTATAGGTTCATTGGAAGCTCCTAATTCTAATTTTTGTAATTTTTCACTTAATATTTTTAGGGGAAAGGTTATAGTGGAAGAGGTAAATAAACCAAATAAAATGGTAGTTAAAATTAAAACAATGTATAAATTGATGAGATAAGCTAAGAATTGGCGTATTTGAGTATTGAGAAGGTCTTGTTTGGCTAAATAAGGAATATTCAAAAAACCCACAATTTTATAATTTTTATCAATTATGGGGACATAAGCCGATATATATTCCAAATTTCCTACAATTTCATTTTGAATAATTTCCGATTGATAGCCATTTTTAAATTCATTATATACAAATGGGTTCATGTATTCAGAAATAATATCGGTTTGAAAAAGACGAGGTAAAGTTGTACTCATAATTTTCCCTTTTTTATCAAAAACGTTGATATCCACGTCTAATAAATCGGAGTAATAATTTAAAGTTTCGTAATTGACAAAATTGTCGGTGGGCGTGATAGTGTTTTGAAAAAGTCTATTTTCTAAATGATTAGCAAATTGTTTAATATCTTCTTTGAGTTCTAACTCAATTTGTGTTTGAAAAAAATTGGTAAATAATGGAGTAATTAATAATGAAAAAATTACAATCGGTAACAAACTGATTAATAAAAAGTAAGTTTGAATACGAAAAGCTAGGCTTTTAAAGAGTTTTTTGTAGTTAATGTTCATTAATTGATGAGCAAATGAGGGTATCAGTTGAACCAGATAAATCAGTGAAAAAATATAAAAAAGAATCGTAAAGGAAGTGAGTTTAGAGAAAAAGGTTCTTGCGGGTGCTTTTAAAATAATAGATCTATCTTCTGAAATTTTGCCATAGTAAACCCAATATTTATCTTGTTTTTTTAGTTCTTGTAATATTATATCTTGATTGATATATAAAGGAAAAACTGCATTACCAATTTTATTGATTAATACGTTTCTATGATATAATCCCATTTCGTAGCCTTTGGGCAGTTTTAATTTTTGTTTAATACTTTCATCTAATAAAAGCTGAGGATATAATTTTTGTCCAAAATTTGCTTTGGGGTAAAACTCAATTTCAAATTTTAAGCTACCTAATTCTTCGGAAAATAAAGTAAATTTACTTAAATAAACATATTCATAAAAGGTTCTTTTGTTGGTGGCGAATTTTAGATATTCAGAAAGCGTTTTTTCTAAACTTTCAGTAACCAAGGGTTGCTGTTCTAACTGGTTATCTAATCGGTTTAAATTGTAATCATAAACAAAAATTTTGTAATCATAACTTTTAAAATTAGGAATTAAATATTGCGTGGTTAAACGATTGATAATGATTTTAATTTTTTCATAAGTATTTTCGTTAGAATTTTGGGTGATGAGTAGAGATTTATCTGCTTTTACATTTTCAATAAATTCATTGAATGTAAATTCCATGACTAAATCCCGTGGGTCAGAGAATGTTCTTGTGAGTTTTTCTAAATTAGCAAAAGTCGATTTTTCAAAACTCTTAGACAAAGCCAAATTCATGATAGACGCTAAAGCAGTAACTATTAACAAAGATGAAAAATAATTTTTAGAACTTTTGTTTTGTAATCTTAAATAGTAAATCAGTCCAATGAAAAATGCTAAAGTCCAGATATGATAAATATCAAAAAAATCATTTTTAAAAGGTAGAAATAAATATAAACCCATTAATAATACAAAGTAACCTAGATAGAAAATTCCATATTGGTAGGGGAAATTAAAATTTCGGAGTAATGAAATACTAAAAAATGCAAGAGCATCAAAAATAAAATATAAAATAAGAAGTGCCAAGGATTGGTTAAATACCAAAAGCCCTGAGTAAAGATTGATTTCAAAAATATCGGTAAATTCAAAGAAAACTAAAGAATTTTCAATTACTAATCGAAACAGAGAAAAGAATAAGAAAAATAATCCATAAGTGAAAACAGAAAATAAAAAGTGGGTTAAAATCACTGTATACAAGTTGATTTTTACACTCCAATTTTGTTGTTTAAACCATTGATACCATCTATAAACAATAAATGCAATTAAAATAAAATTGATGGATAAATCTCCTAATGAAGGATTCCATTCATTAATCGCTAAAATTTGTGAAGAAAATAAAGGAATTTGAACATAACTATAAGGGAAATGCCATAGTATTAAAATCCCCCTAAAAATTAAAATACAAAGCGTAAATATAATTTCTGGTATCCATTCTGGAATAGGATAATATATTATCCAAAGTAATAAAATAGAAAAAAAACTCAGTGACCATAAAATTAAAATAGAAATTTTGGTAGAATATCTAAGATTCTTAGCATCTAACATCCTTAAACTTAGTAAAAACTCATGGTTTTTTCCATAATAATTAATTCCAGACTGAAATTTTTTTTTGCTGACCTCTATGATTTGATTTGATTCTAAACTAAAGTAATATGAAGTTAAATTATCATTTTTTATGGGATATTTAATGGCTAATGGAATAAATCCAAACAAGGTTTCTTTGTAGTTTTTTAATGGTATAACATAAAAATATTTTTCTTTTTCTTGGTATAAAAAGGGTTTATCAAAAGTATTCTTAAAGATTTCTTTTGAAGGAATAAAAAAATAATCAGACCAATATGTTAATTCTTTGTTATAATCATAGGCAAGAATAAAATAAGATTTTTCATTGGTGGGAAATACCTTTTTTTTAATTTGTTTTGAAATTTCAATGAGATTGATTTCACAATTTTGAAAAGTTTTTTTAAGTTTTTGATTAATTTTTTTTTCGTAATCAAGAAAATAATCAACATCTGTTTTATAAAAATCTAAGAAAAACAGAATAGACCCTAAAATAAAAGTACTAATTGCTAACAAAGCATAAAAACGCTTAAAATGCTTCAAATGAATAGAATTTCATTGCAAAGATATTAAATTTCGATATGGAATTGTGGTATTAATAAGCTTAATAGGATAAATAATGTTTGAACTTTTTTAATTCAACTTGTGTTCACAGATTATGAATTCAATTGCCAACTTTTTAAATAAAATTACATTTTTTTTGTTGCTTTTTATATTTTCGTTTTTTATGATGAGTTGTAAAAAGGAAGATAATATTCCCCCATTAACAACTCCCATTGAGCAGAACATAGATACTTTAGAACAGAAAGAATATCTTATTGTCAAAGTATCTAATATTAAAGAATTAAAAGGAGAAATGAAAATTGCTCTTTATAATAAGAAATCTGATTTTGACAAACAAGAAAATCCTATTGCTACAGCTCAAGTTTTAGTGGAAAAAAATGTTATAGAAGTACGATTTGATAATATACCTCCCTCAAAAGACTATGCGGTTGCCGTTCACCATGACGTAAACATGAATGGAAAAATTGATACCAATTTATTAGGTATTCCTAAAGAAGGTTTTTGTTTTTCTAATAATGCTATGGGAAGTTTTGGTCCACCTTCTTATGAAGATTGTAAATTTGAAATCAAGCCAGGAACTTTTGTAATTCAAGATTTAAGATTAATATTTTTCTAACAACAAAATTTTTATTCTTGAAAATTTCTACTAAATTTGTGCCTTGATTTAGTTTAGAACATTTAAGATGTATTTAAGATTATTAGCGGCAATCCTTTTCGTATTCACTATTTCTTGTTCAGGTAACCAAAAAACTGAAAATAAACAAAATAGTGCAGATTCTCTTTTAATAAAAGATTCCTTAGAAAAAGCTCAAAAAGAACCTGAAATCCAGTATGATAGAAAATTTAATGATGCTGCTCGTTTGATGGCTGGATTAGAACCATTAGAGGGTAGTACAACTTCAGAACACGATACGCTTCCCAGTGTAATTAAACATAGAAAAGTTTTCAATCAATTATTTGAAAAAAAACAAAACGACCAATTAAACCCTTTAAGAAAGTTGGTGGTAGAAGAAATGAAAGAAGCACATCTTTCTGATAGAAATGTATATTATCCATTTGCAGGTGCTGATGTTGTTACCATTCATACTATTTACCCTAATGCTAAAAATTATGTAATGTTTGGTTTAGAAATTGAAGGTAAGATTCCTGATTTCAGTAAAATACCTGCAAAAAATATGGAAAAAAATCTTACTAATTTGAATCAATCTATTTCACATTTGATGAGTCTTAGTTTTTTTATGACTAAACATATGGCAGGAGATTTTATTAGAACTGATTTTTATGGTACAACTCCAATTTTAATGGCTTTTATTGCTAGAATGGGCAATGAACTTCTAGATGTACAGCATGTTAAACTCAATAAACAAGGCGATATTGAAGTTTATAATCCAGAAGAAGAAAAAATTAAACAGTCTCCATGGGATGATATTATGACGGGTATCCAATTCAAATTTAGAAAAGATAAAAAATCTCCTATCCAAACTTTAACTTATTTTTGTTTAAATATTGCTAATGAAAATATGGAAAAAAATAATGAATTCCTATTATTTTTAGATAAATATAAGCCTACCAATACTTATGTAAAAGCTGCTTCTTATTTGATGCACGGTGCAAATTATTCAATTATAAGAGATAAATTATTAGAAATTACTGAGGTACTTTTACAAGATGACTCTGGTGTTCCCTATAGATTCTTTAAAAATGATTCTTGGAAAGTTACTTTATATGGTAAATACAATGGTCCTATTCCATTATTTAAAGGACATTTCCAGAAAGATTATTTCAATGATTACAAAGAAAATAAAGATAAAATTAGAGATTTGGATTTTGGCATAGGTTATGTATATACAAAAGGCCAATCTAATTTAATGAAAGCTGAGAAGCTAAAAGAAGTTAAATTTGCTAACAACAACGCAAAGAAAAATGAAGAAAGAGAAAAAAAATCAGAAAAAAATAATCAACGAGTAGACAAATTGAATGAAGATTAATCAATTCATTAATATGAAGCTAATGACAAAAAAACTAGCGAATTTTCAAAATTATATGTTTTAAGGAGAAATGGAGAAAGAAGTTTTAGCACAATTATACGAACATTTTGTTAATAGTTCAGGTGTAAGTATAGACAGTAGAACCTTAAAACCCGGTCAAATATTTTGGTGTTTAAAAGGCTCTAATTTTAATGGTCATGAATTTATTAAAGAAGCTTTAGATAAATGGGCTTATTTATGCGTTATTGATGAAGATGTTCCTGAAGAATATTCTTTCAGTTGTTTTAGAGTCCCTGATACTTTAAAAGCTCTTCAAGAGTTAGCTACCTACCATAGAAATCATTTAAAAATTCCTGTGGTTGCTATTACAGGTTCAAATGGAAAAACTACAACGAAGGAATTATTAAAAAATTGTTTAAAACATCAATCTGCTTTTGTTTCTTATGGTAATTTGAATAATCATATTGGTGTTCCTTTTTCTATTTTACAAATTCAAAAACATCATAGATTTGCAATTATTGAAATGGGTGACAACCAACCCGGTGAAATTAGGCAGCTTTGTAAAATCGCTAAACCCACTGCAGGTTTAGTTACCAATATCGGTAAAGACCATATCGGTAATTATGGTTCAATTGAGGCAATAGCAAAAGCCAAATGCGAACTTTACGAATATGTTCTTGAACATTCAGGAAAAATCTTTGTAAACGAAGACGACGAATTTTTAAGACCTTATGGGAAATTTATTGATGCTTATACCTACGGGACTACCGGTAATTTAATAGGTAAAGTAATAGAACAATCCTTTGGTAAACTTACCGTTGCTTTAAGACAAGAAAATTGGCATCAAGATATTATTATAAAAACGCATTTAACAGGTAATTATCACCTTTATAATATTTTAGCAGCTGCCCAGATTGCTATTTATTTACAAGTCCCAATGGGGGAAATTATTTCTGGTATGACTTCTTACGTACCTGATAATATGCGTTCTCAAATTATTGAAGTTGAAAATAAAACTATTATTTTAGATTGTTATAATTCTAATCCCAGCTCCGTAAAAGCAAATTTAGAGGCTTTAAGAGATATTAAAGAAGGTAAAAAAATTGCTTTGATTATTGGTGATATGCTAGAACTTGGTGATTTTGCTCAAGAAGAACATATTGCTATTGCTTCATTTATAAATGAATTAAATCCATATAGTTTTATTGGTATCGGAACAGAAATTCAAAAAACTTTTGATACAGTTTCTGCTGAGCATAAAGTTTATTTAACTTCTGTGGAAGAAGCTTTAGCTACTAATATTGATGAATACATTAAAGATGCTGATATTATATTTATAAAAGGCTCAAGAGCCAATCAACTAGAAAAATTATTGGAAAAATTTAATCTAAAACAAAGTGTATGAATATGAAAAAATGTAACAAAGGGCATTTTTATGCCGATAATATGGAAAATTGCCCTTATTGCTTCCCTGATTCAAACTCTCATTCTAATCCTGCCTCCAACCTCAATAAAACAGTTATTATAAACCCCGAATCAACTGTTTCGAACAATTCCAATACTCATAATATCCCTAGCAATACTACTCAACCCACTGCTAATACAGGCAGAAAACTTGTTGGTTGGTTGGTAACTTTTTCAAATAATCCTTTAGGTGAAGATTTTAAACTCTTTGAAGGACGTAACCTTTTAGGTTCTGACAAATCTTGTGATATTGTTATTGCGGATAATTTGGTATCCTCCAAACATTTAACTATTCTATTTCGAGCTGATAAATTCAAATTTAAAGATGAACTTTCTACTAACGGAACCTTCATAAATGAAGTTATGCAAGATGAAGGAGACCTAAAAGATGGTGACCAAATTCGTTTGGGTAAAACCGTTTTTAAATTCAGAAGCATAAATTAAATCATGCGATTTCTTACTTCTCTGGCTATATTAATTCACTTTACTAACCTTACAGCTCAAAATTATGTAGGTCGTTGGTATTTGTTGGATTTTATGAAAGCAAGAGCAGGTGTAATTTCTGGTACATTTTTTTCCAAAGATTCTGTAAAACATTTTATCACGGATCCTGGTCTTTCGGGTACTTATCTTGAAGATTTAAAGTATTCTTACACGAGTTTTAAACATCAAGAATATGATATAATTTGCCAGAGAGAAGGCAATGTGATTTATTTGATGGTTTTAAAATACATTAACTTTAATAAATCAGAAATTTACGTTCCTTCAAAGTATTTTTATTCAGTTCAGGAAGTAAAACAATTCTTGCAAAATATTAATTTTGGGTTAGAACCTTTTATACCTATTTATAGTGAAAGTTATATCAGAACTTTTTCTCAATTAAAACCTTTTCATCAAATTTCACCAAAAGAATTTGAAAAGGTTATGTTAAATGCTTTTCAATTATTTGATGATTTTGAAAAAAAATATAAAAATCATAAGCAAGTGAAAGCCAATATTTTGATGAATATATTTATTTCTCAATCTTTAATTAGATTGGGTTATTCTCCATTTGCGTTATCTTTTCCAGATATTCTTATGCAAGGAGAAAAAATGATGAAACTATCAAGCCAATTAGACGCTTATTCTAAAAAATGGTAACATGTTTACAGGGTTAG
Organism: uncultured Bacteroidia bacterium; assembly: GCA_938006875.1. Taxonomy (GTDB): domain Bacteria; phylum Bacteroidota; class Bacteroidia; order J057; family CALLMJ01; genus CALLMJ01. The sequence goes on along the minus strand of CALLMJ010000115.1, from coordinate 4,580 downwards.
TAAAACAAGTTTTTCAAATACAAGATATTAATTTTCAAGGAAATAATATTACATTTTGTATTCATGCAAATCCCAATTTTATCGAAGAAATACAAATTGATGAAAGCATCGCTCATGATGGAGTTTGTTTAACCGTAGAAAAATTGGATAAAAACAATTCTTGTTATTACGTTACTGCTATACAAGAAACTTTAAATAAAACGAATCTTCAGAACTGGAAGATAGGAAATAAAGTAAATATTGAACGTTCTTTAAGATTAAATGATCTTATGGGAGGGCATTTAGTTCAAGGTCATGTGGATACAACTGCTAAACTGATTAATATTCAAAATCAAGAGGGTAGCTATGAATTGTTTTTTGAGTATCCCAAAGAATTTCATAAATTTATTATTCCCAAAGGAAGTATATGTGTTAATGGTGTCAGTTTAACGGTTGTTAAAGATGAATTAGGGATTTTTTCTGTTTGTATTATTCCCTACACATGGGAGCATACAAATTTTAATCAATTGAAATTAAATGATTTAGTAAATATTGAGTTTGATATTATTGGAAAGTATTTGGCAAAATGGAATAATCAATAAATTTTGTATATTTGCATCATGAAAATTGTGTTTGTATTCGTATTATTTTTAGGCTTAGTCTTTGTAGGTTGTAAATCAAATGAAAAAAAAGTAGATAAACAGCAATTTATGGATCATCTTAAAGCTGATGATAATGTATTTGAAATTAAAGAAACTTGTGTGGTTTTTATATATCCTGATAGTAATGCAGTTAAATCCGGAATTGAAAAAATTAAGAAACAATATGGTGAGGAAGGTATGGCAGAAGCAGGGTCTGACGAAGGTTATTATAGGGGGCAAGCTAAAGATTTTTTTCAGAGTAAAGGTATAAAAATCATTGAAACTGATAAGAAAACTATACTTTTTGTAAACGAAAAAGGAGAGAAAACCAAAGTAGAAAATACTCTTGAAGGTATTGCTAGTATGGTTTATTTGTTTGATGTAAAAAAACAACCCCTAAAAATTGAATCTATTGCCACAATTCCTGATGGAAAAGATTTTGATTCTTATTTTTCTAATGGTAAATGAAAAAAATCAGTTTTTTTTGTTTAATTTTATTCGTATTGGGTTGTAAAGTCAAAAATGATGATGGTCTAGCAGTACTTCCACCTGATACTATTGATGGTAATTTTACTACAAATCATCAAATTTCTATTAAAACTTTAAAAATTGATAGTACAATAACCAGTGGTTTGAGTGGTCAAACGATTGGTAGGTTTCATGATAATTATATGGGGACATTAGAGGCAGAATCTTATATTCAATATCTTTTATCGGGTACTAATGTAAATTTTGGAGACCCATCTAAAATCACTTTAGATTCATTAGTTTTATGGCTTTATATTACTTCTTATTATGGTGACTCTTCCGAAACAGCCCCTATTAATGTTTATGAAATTAACGAACCTTTTACCAATGAACAAATTTATTACAATTTTAATACTTTAAACACTTATTCTACCAATTTATCTTCTGTGAATGATTTTAAAATTCAGTTAGATACTTCAGGAAATTTTAAAAGAAGTATTCACAGAATTCGGTTAGATAATTCTTTAGGTCAAAAAATATTATTTGCAAATTCTATTGATTTACAGGATAATAACAAGTTTAGAGATTTTTTTAAAGGCTTAAAAATTTCTTCTGGTCATCAGAACTTAATGATAGGTTTTGATGTAATATCAGATAGTTCGCGTTTAGTCTTACATTACTCCGTTGAAGAATCTGATAGTGTTGTAAAAAAAACCTATAATTTGTTTAGCGATTTTGTTTCTGCTGCAAAATTTACCAATTATAAAAGAACTTCATCGGGTAGCTTATATGAACAATCTTTAAATACTCAAAGTCAGCAATATGGATTTATTAGTTCAGGTTCTCAAAACCAACTTTATATAAAAATTTCAACAGATAGTTTAAAATCTATGACTGTTAATAGAGCGGAATTAGAAATCCCTGTTGATACCATGGCGATTGGTTATAATCCTTCATTTTTTCCCCCCTCCATTCTATTTTTGTATAATTCAGATGCAAATAAAAAAATTCAAGGAATGAATTTAGCATCAGCAAGTTATAATCCTGAAAAAAAAATGTACACTTTTAATGTAACAAACAAGATTAACAATTATATTAGAAATATTGAAGAAAATAACGGTTTAATTTTAGTGCCAGTTTTTCCGGGTACATCAGTAAATCGTGCGGTGATTTTAGGACCACAAAACAATCAACAAAAAATACGTTTAAAAGTTTATTCAACTCAAATCAAATAGAACCATGTGCGGAATAGTCGGTTATATAGGAAATAAAAAAGTTACTCCTTTACTTTTAAAGGGATTGAAAAGATTAGAATATCGCGGTTATGATTCTGCGGGAATTGCTCTTTACCAAGACAATCAACTAAAAATTTATAAGAAAAAAGGAAAAGTTAGTGATTTAGAAAAGCATATTAATGAAAAGGAATTAACTGCTACCATTGGTATAGGTCATACACGCTGGGCAACTCATGGCGAACCCAATGATATCAATGCTCATCCTCATATTAGTATGTCTGGTAAGTTTGCAATTATTCATAATGGAATTATTGAAAATTATAATGAACTGAAAAAAAGATTACTTTCTAGAGGTTATGTTTTTCAATCTCAAACGGATACAGAAGTTTTAGCTCATTTAATTGATGAGGTCTATAAAGTTGGGAAAGTAGCACCAGAGGAAGCAGTTCGTTTGGCATTAACGAAAGTAGAAGGAGCTTATGGTATTGTCGTTCTTTGTTTAGATAAACCAGACCAGCTCATTGTTGCCAGAAGAGCAAGCCCTATTGTTATTGGTATTGGTGATGGTGAATATTTTGTGGCTTCTGATGCTACTCCCATTATAGAAAATACTAAAAGAGTAATTTACCTTAATGACAATGAAATTGCTATCGTAAAAAAAGATGAATTGATTTTGAAAACTATCTTTAATAACAATATTATTCCACCAGATGTTAAGGTATTAGAGATTGAATTAGATGCCATTGAAAAAGGTGGCTATGAACACTTTATGTTGAAAGAAATTTTTGAACAACCTCGTTCAATAAATGACTGTATAAGAGGAAGAATTTCCCAAGACGGAACACAAGTTAGATTGGGCGGTTTACAAGATGTTATGGACAAAATTTTAGCTGCTCAAAGACTACAAATTATTGCTTGTGGAACCAGTTGGCATGCAGGTTTGGTTGGGGAATATATATTAGAGGATATTTGTAGAATCCCTGTAGAAGTAGATTATGCTTCTGAATTTAGATATAGAAATCCTGTAATTTCATCTACTGACGTCGTAATTGCCATTAGCCAAAGTGGAGAAACTGCTGATACCTTAGCGGCTTTACAACTTGCTAAACAACAGGGTGCATTGGTGTTAGGGGTTTGTAATGTAGTAGGAGCAAGTATTCCAAGAGAAACCCATGCTGGTATGTACACACATTGCGGTCCAGAGATTGGTGTGGCTTCAACCAAAGCCTTTACAGGTCAGGTTACTGCTTTAGTTCTTATGGCTATTATGATTGGGTATGAAAAAAAATCCATTACAAAAGAACAGTCTTATAATCTGATTAGCCAACTATTAGAAATCCCTGATTTAGTAAGTAGAACACTCAATAATGTAAAAGATGTGATTATTGGTATTGCAGAAAAATTCAAAGATGCTTCTAATTTCTTATATTTAGGTCGTGGATATAACTTTCCCGTTGCATTAGAAGGAGCCTTAAAACTTAAAGAAATTTCCTATATTCATGCTGAAGGTTATCCTGCTGCTGAAATGAAACATGGACCTATTGCTTTGATTGATGAAAATATGCCTGTTGTTGTGATTGCAACAAAAGATAAGTCCTATGAAAAAATCGTAAGTAATATTCAGGAAGTAAAAGCAAGAAAAGGTAAAGTGATTGCTATTATTAATGAGGGTGATACAACTATCCCTAAAATGGTAGATTATACTTTAGAGATTCCTATCACTGATGAAAAATTAATGCCTATTCTTTCTGTAATTCCTTTGCAATTACTTGCTTATCATATTGCTGTAATGAGAGGCTGCAATGTTGATCAACCCAGAAATCTCGCAAAATCTGTTACTGTTGAATAGAATTTTAAAAGATTTTTTTTTCATGAAAAAATCTTAGTTTAAATAGTTTTTTTTGTAAACAAATTTTCTTTTTTTTTTTCATAAAAATAACTCTTAACGAATTATGAATTTTTTCTCAAAAAAATTAATTTTTTTTGCATTTGTATTGAATAATTCTTAATATTGCAGCTTATTGAGAATTATTTTATGAAAAAACTCATTATATTATTCTTGCTACTGGGTTATAATAGATTTTTGATGGCTCAATTGGTAACAACTGCGCCGCCCTTTAATCCTAATGACCCACTCTTTCAACAAAGAGCAAACGCAAAGATTCAACAAACTCAAATGATTCTAGATGGTGTGATTCCACCTCCCAAAGGAGGAGGACTTTCGCCATTAGCACCTGAACAGGATTGTAATAATGCA
>CALLMJ010000114.1 GCA_938006875.1 uncultured Bacteroidia bacterium | reverse complement strand
TTCAAAAGTAATAATTTGATTATCAATGTGTTGTAAAATTTCTGAAAGGCTATACTTTTGAAATTCTTGGTACATTGCTACCAAAAATTTCAAGTTGTCATTAAAAATTACTTTTTCTGCTTTCACATTCAAACCCACATTGCAACCACCCGCAAACAAATCAAGAAAAGTGTTTATTTCCTTTGGAAACAAAGGTAAAATCTGTTCTAAAAGTTTGTACTTCCCACCAATGTAGTTAAGCGGGGATTTGATTTGTTTAGAAGTTAGTTTTTCGGCTAATATTGCTTGCATTTGTCTGTCGTTTCCTGCAAAGTTACAATTTTTTTGGTTTTGTTGTTTGCTTATTTGGTTTGTTCGTTTCTTAAAATGGCAGGCAACTCTCTGCTTTGTGCGTCCTTCGCCTTTTGACGTGAAAACTCCATAAACTCTTTGGCACTTTTGCTAATCATTGTCGCAAAATCGTCTATGCCTTTTTCGCTGTGCATTTGCACTTTGGTTTTTTTACTAATCTTTACTTAACTACTTTTTACTTTGACAATGAAGTCCGAAAAGTTGTCGTTTAGTTCTTGTAAATTCCAATGCAAAGCCGAACTATGATAGGCTGAAATTTCTTGGATTTTGTCTAAAACATACTGATTATCAAATTCTTGATTTGTAATTTTGTTATCGTAATTCTCGTTTTTCTCTGCTTTTTCGTAGTATGCCAAAATCACATATACATCAAGTAATGACATCATAGAAACCGTATCCCACTGAATAAAATCTCTGTCGCCATCAAAACCTTCATCTTTTACCACAGGAATAACGGTTATTTTCTTGCCATTCTCCAAAGTGTTATACACTCTTTCGTAAGGATACGACCTTGTGCGTTTGGGCGAAACCCATTTTGAAATAGCGAAATTTAGTTTTTTGTCGGAATAAATGCAGGAAGTCGGACAAGTATTAATGTCAAAATCTTTGCTTTTGATTGTTTCCAATTCGTTGGCAAGAAAAACTTGATATTGCAGTCCCGTTATGGTGGCATTAATTTGCATTTTTTGAAGTTTAGTTTTCGCAAAGTTACGAAGTTTTTTGATTTGGTGTTGTGTCGCAGTGCCGAGCAAAGCGAGGCATTGAGAAACAAAGTTTTGTCTTATGGCGTGGTGGCGGATTTCGGAGTAAAAAACTGTCTGCCAGCACTGAATTTGATACAAAGCACAAAGCTTCAATTAACCAATTAACCTGCTTTTTTGCCAGACGCCTGTTAGCGGCTGTTTTCATTTCTTAATTCTTTTCGGAAAATCTACAATTTGCATACAATACCAATAATAAAGCTCCTAATATGAGTTCAATATACACATTATTTACTGCAATCCTTGTAATGTATACCGATGAAGCAAACCAGGTCACAGGAATTAAGATACGGGTAATTGTCCATTTGAAGTAGTTATTCATAATTCGCTTGTTTTGAAGTGAATTTTTTCATCCCGACAAATCAATTGCACGGCATATCTGCCCGAGTAGCCCGCAGGTGGCGTCCTCCACCGGTAAATGTTTTTCCAAGATTCGTAATCTGTATCCGTAATAAGGGTTTTACCCTGAGGGGCAAGTGAAGGGTCAAAATTATAAACCTGAAAGGTGATACGTTTGTGGGTATAGTTGCCTACTTGCAAAGGAGTTGTCAATGAGAAGTTTACGCCTACAATGGAAGGCGGTACTTCGTCAAAAATACGATCAACACCTGCGGAAAAATAAACGAGAGAGGGAAAGGTCTGAGGGTTTGATAAGCAGATTTAGTTTTTTCATCAACAAATTGCTCTCTTAGCAATTCAAAAAGAACGGTGTGTCCATCGGCTGCTGAACAGAGTCCCAAACAGAAATTTGTGAAAATAAACTCAAAGGAATTATTACGAATAAAAAACTGAATAATCGTATCATTGCTTTACAATTTTTCGGATTTGAATAAATCTATCTTTTACGATTTGAATAAAATAAATTCCATCTGGAAAATCATTAATGTCAATTTGGTTCGCATTAGTATAAAGAGCAATTTGTTGACCATTAACATCCAAAACTTTGAGATAAAAAGGATAATGATCCATTCCACTTATGAATATTTTATCATCGGAGGGATTGGGATAAATTGAAATTCCTGTATTTTCAAATGAATTAGGTATCACAGATACAACCTGATTCATAGGGGTATCGCATCGTCTTAATTGAAATTTTTTAAAGAAATTATTACTAGAAGTATCAATAACTGTTGCTGAGTAGAAAACCCAAACTTTCCCGTTTCCAACGTAGGGTTCAGGCTCTGAAATATTCAAAGTACTGTCAAAGTTACTTAAAAGCCACATGGTTTGTTGAGAGCTATCAATAGTAGTCATCCAAATTTCACCGGGTTGTTTTAGCGTTGTATTTAAGAAATTAGAGCCTTTATTATTGATTTGAAAAGTAGAATACAGTTGCCCATTAAAAAAGAAAGGTTCGTGCGATTGATTGAGCGAAGGAGTCGTTAAATGAACAGTTTGTGGTATCACCATTTCATGCGGAATAAACATTTGACTAAAATTGCTTCGCTTATAAAAAAATGCTGTATCAGAGGCGTTAATTCCACTCATCAGATATTGTTCTCCCGTTAATGGATTCCTAACCGGATAACCATCTATTTTATTAGCTAAATCGTTGGTTACCGCAATAGGTGCATTGAGAGGGGTTAAAGCACAAAATTCTTTAGCTTGAGCCCTGTTATTAGCATCTTTATAACCAAAGGTTAAATAAGGCGTGCCTTTCATCCATCTAGGCACAATAATATCCATAGGAACGGGAAGAGGGAAAATAGCGTTATGTTGTTCAATCAGGTAATCATTGGCAGGATTATCTATATCCATCAATCGCAGCTGGTAATAAGAATTTTGGGGCGTGTTAGGAGAAAATCCGGGAACACTATCGTTCCAAATATAGCTTACAAACCGTTTGTTTACTCCTGGAAGCTGTGATGGATAAAATACTCTTCTTTTATTATCAATAGGAGCCGAAATATTCGTTACAACGGCACTGGTGGGGCTTGTTGGTCTGACGAATTTCATTTGTCCTATAATGGTTTGCCCTACATAATAAACCCCTATGCTATCCACACCCCAGTCACCAGGTCTTGCGTATATAGTAGAATTAAAAGGGCTGTAACCTTTGCCATTAGCGGGTATTAAATCACCAGTATTGGGGTCAATGCCACACTGCCAAACTTTACCGGTAGTTCCGTTTGTATCTACTTCTATCCATACCATGTAATTACCAAACGGTGAAATTTCAGGATTTACGTAATTTATAGTAATATCTCCTAAACGAACATCATTGATTATAAAACTTTGTGCGAATAATTTTGAATGAATGCAAATACTAATTAAAAAGACAACTAGAATGAAATTTAACTTTTTTATAATAAAATTTTACAAATATAGGTAAAAAAATTGATTTTCAAGTGTTAAAATTAAAAAAATTTTTTTGGGTTTTATAGAATTACTGCTAATCTACTGCATAAAAGTAGAAAAAATAGAGATTCAGCGTGGCTCATACGTTAAACCGGTGTATTGTGTTTTTTTATCATCTTGTTGGCTTAACATTTACGGCATTTTCTGTTTTTGGGTTCTTTTTTGTATTAAAACCTTCTTCTAGAAAGAAAGTTACTTTTTGTCCTACTTTTGCCAATTCGGACTTTGCTTTATAATTTCGTAATTGGAAGTAATACGATTTTTTATTTTCAGTTTCAATAAAACCTGCTTTGCCGTTCGGAAGTATTGCTTTTATCGTTCCTGTTAGTTGTGTTTGGTTACTGAATTTTAGTTTTTCCCAAAGTTGTTTTAATTCTCTTTCAAAATTTCTCAAATCAATTGTTTTTGTTGTGTCAATTTGAAATTGATTGATAAGATTTTGTAAATCGATAATACCTATTGACCACGAGGTGGCACTGCTTTTTGCTTTGAATTTTGAGCAGACAAAGGATTGTGATATGTTGAATTCACCGAAATGCTGAAACAAAGCTTGACCCGCAGCGTAAAAGGGGCAGGCACTAAACTTTAAAGACTTTTCTCAAATGCTCCTTTACCAATTTTTCCTGTATCACCTAAATAATACCATTGAATATTTTTGAAATACTTTTGTAAGACTGTTAAAATATTTTGGTTTGTGATAGATTCAACTTTTTGAGCTGATTTTTGTTCTTCTTTCCATGAATAATTAAAAGCGGCATTACCAATAATTGATGCGTAACTTTCGCTATTCGCTAATTTTTTATAGTACTGGGTTAAGAAAAATTGTTTTTTTTGATGTAATTCTTGTTCAGTAACTCCTTCTATTTTAAGTTTTTGTAATTCTTCCATTACAGATTTAATAGCAGGGCCGGGTAACTGGGTGGAAAAACGTATATTTGCAATAGGATTACTAAATTCTGCGTAACCACAAAATGCTTCTAATAAATAACCTTTTTGGAGTAATAATTTGGTTTGTAAACGTTCATTTAAAATGGATAAGGCAATTTGTAAGGCAAAAGCATCTAAACTACCAGGTTTTGGGGCAGCAAATATTCCGTTAATATAGCTAATATTACCGTCTTTTTTTTGAAATTGTACATTGGAACTGGTAAAAAGATTGGGTTTTTGAATGATTTTTAAAGCTGGGCTTTCATCGGGTAAGTTTTTTAAAAATTGATGAAACTGTATAGCTAATTCATCAGCGGGGATTTTTCCTACTACGGTAATATAAATTCTTTTTTTTGCTAATAAATTTTGGTAAAATAAATTTACTCCATCGTTGGTAAAAGAAAATAAAGATTGATAGGTTCCTAGTGGATTTACTGCCCATGAAGTACCTTGAAAAAAATGCTTTAATGACCAATTACGAAGTTGTTCCCAAGGATTTTTTTCTTGTTCCAAGACTTGTGTCATGTATTGGTCTCTAATTTCATAAAATTCGGATAAACTAAATTTGGGGTTTAAAATTCTTTCCATGAGTAATTGAAGACTTTCCGAAAAATTTTCTTTTAGACAAGTTAGAGTGATAACAGAATAATCATAGCCACTAAAAACATCTATTTGAGCACCGAGTTTTTCTAAACGTTCATCTAAAAAATCTTTGGAATAATTTTTACTAGAGCCTTTAACGGCTAATTTTAAAGCTAAAAGTTCTATTCCTTCTTCTTCTTTATCATAAAATTGAATTCCTCCTGTAATATAAATTTTAGCAACTACCAATTCAGAATGATTAGGTGCTTGTAAAATTCTTAATCCTTCAAAGATATAATCAGATACATTAAATAATGGATTTTCAAGTTTATTTTTTGAGTTATTTTTAGATTTTAGATTTTTTTGTGAAAAACCACAACGGATATGTAAAAACGTTATAACTAATGCAAAAATAAATACTTGAAAATTTCTCACGGACGAATTTAATCTTGCAAAATTATGAATTTTTGAAATGAGTAGTAAAAAACCTTTAAATTTGCAATTTTAATTGGAAATGTCGGTACATAAAGTAAATGCAAAAAGAGTAACTACCCATACATTACAAGAAATGAAAAATGTAGGAGAAAAAATTTCTATGTTAACGGCTTATGATTACTCCTTTGCAAGGATTATAGATGATGCGGGAATTGATGTTATACTAGTGGGGGATTCTGCTTCTAATGTTATGCATGGTCATGAAACAACGCTTCCTATTACCCTTCAACAAATGATAGACCATGGTACTGCCGTAGTAAAGGCTTGTAAAAGAGCTTTAGTGGTTGTAGATATGCCCTTTGGAACTTATCAAGGAGATTCTTTAAATGCTTTACAAAGTTCTATAAGAATTATGAAAGAAAGTGGTGCTCATGCAGTGAAAATGGAAGGTGGCGAATTTATTTTAGAATCAGTATCAAGAATTGTAAATGCAGGTATTCCGGTTATGGGTCATTTAGGTTTAATGCCTCAATCTATCTATAAATACGGAACTTATGTAGTAAGAGCTAAGGAAAACCAAGAAGCTGAACAATTAAAAAAAGATGCACTTAGGCTCCAAGAAGCAGGTTGTTTTGCTATTGTCTTAGAAAAAATTCCTGCACAATTAGCAAAAGAAGTTTCTCAAATGTTGCATATCCCTGTGATTGGTATTGGTGCTGGAAATGGCTGTGATGGGCAAGTTTTGGTTACACAAGATATGCTGGGAATCTTAAAAGATTTTAGCCCTCGTTTTTTAAGACGCTATGCAAACCTTTATGATATTATGAAAAGTGCTTTTGAAAAATATGCAGAAGACGTTAAAACTGGTGATTTCCCTAATGAAAGTGAATCCTACTAATTTTTATTCATGAAAGTTCAATACTTACAAGTTTATCCTAAAAATTGGAAATCTTATTCATTGATAGATAGCGGTAATTTTGAAAAATTAGAAAAATTTGGTAATTATATTTTAAGAAGACCAGAACCTCAAGCGATATGGTCGCCTTTTCTTTCTGAGAAAGATTGGAATAGAAAAAATATTATTCAATTTGAACCTACTTCTTCACATTCTGGTAATTGGATAGGAAATAAAATTGAAAATTGGAATATAGATTATCAAACTGATGAATATAAACTCAAATTTCATTTGTCTTTTACGAAATTTAAACATATAGGAATTTTTCCTGAACAAGCTGAAAATTGGGATTTTATTTATCAAAAAGTTAAAAAATTAAAAGAAGGAAAAGTTTTAAATTTGTTTGCATATACAGGAGGAGCAACCTTAGCTGCCGCAATCGCAAATCCCAAAGTTCAGGTTACCCATTTAGATGCGATTAAACAAGTTGTAGGGTGGGCTAAACATAATGCAGAAATCAATTATTTAAAAAATATTCGATGGATTATAGATGATGCTTTGGTTTTTGTAAAAAGAGAAATACGTAGAGGTAATTTCTACGAGGGTATCATTATGGACCCACCTGCTTTTGGGCATGGTCCTAATGGTGAAAGATGGAAATTAGAAGAGCATCTTAATAATTTAATACAAGAAACCTCTAAATTATTAAATCCCCAAAATTTTTTTTTGGTCATTAATGCTTATTCCCTGAATTTTTCTCCTATTGTTTTAGAAAATTTGATACAGTTACATTTCAAAGATTTTTCTATTCATGAATTACAAATTGGGGATTTGTATCTTAAATCACAATCAGGTCATAAATTACCAACCGGTGTTTTTTGTAGATTTTAAAAATTATGTTTTGGTTAGATTTATAATTTATTTGGCAAAACTTTTTCTATGAATTAATTTTGCCAGCATGTTAATAAGAAATACAGCACCAGCTATTCAACCCTTTTATTATCAAGGCTTTCCTGATTTTTATATTCAAAATCTTAAAAATTCAGTTGAAGTAATCTACATTCCTTTTGGAAATATTCCTGTAATTGAGGTTCAAATTGTTATCAAAACGGGATATTGCTACGAAAAGTATAATGCAGTTGCCCAAGCAGCTTTTAAATTATTAACAGATGGTACTTTAAACTTTTCTTCTAGTGAATTAGCTGAAAAATTAGATAGTTTAGGTTCTGAAATTTCCGCTTCTGCGGGTTATGAGCAAAGTACAATTACTTTAAGTTGCCCTACAAAACATCTTTCAGAAACTTTACTTTTATTGTTAGAAGTATACAAATTTGCGAATTTCCCTGAAAATGAGTTTTTTACTTATCAGCAAAGAATGATAAGAAGCCTAGAAATTGAAGAGAAGAAAACAAATGCTATGGCAAATCGTTATTTTCTTAAAAGATTATGGGGTAATTATCCGTATGGTAAAAAAGCTGAAAAAGTTGATTTTCAAAACCTTCAAATTGGTCATATTAAAGAATTTCATCAGAACGAAATTTTAAAAAATGATGTTTATTTAATAGTTTCTGGAAATTTTGAGATAGATACTGTTCATGCTTTGATTGAAAAATATTTTGGTACTTTGGTATTAACCCCTTCGATGAACGTTTCTCAATCTATTTCTGAAAAAGTAACTACATTAATTGGAAATTACTTCCATGAAATGCCCAATCAAATTCAAAGTTCTTTGAAATTAGGTCATTTATCAATACCTAAAAGCCATAAGGATTATGAGGAATTACAAGTTTTAGGGACTTTATTAGGGGGGTTTTTTGGTTCCCGTTTAATGAAAAATATACGTGAGGATAAAGGCTATACTTATGGCATTTACGGCGGTTTTGTAGGAATGAAAGAGAATGGTTATTTTATGATTAGTACAGATGTAGCTAATGAATATGTTGAGGATACCTTAAAAGAAATCGAAAAAGAAATTTTGATTTTACAAAATGAAAGGGTAGGAGAAGATGAATTGCAGGTTGTAAAAAATTATTTGTTGGGAAATATTCTTTCTTCGTTAGAAACACCTTTTCAAATTGCGGATATGTTATCATTATTAAGGTTAAACGGTTTAAATAAAAACCATTTACAAAATACTTTTGAACATATAAAGGGTATCCAATCAAAAAGAATTTTAGAATTAGCTCAAAAGTATTTAAAAATTGATGGTTTAGTTACCGTTATAGCAGGCTCAAAAGTATAAAAGTTTAAAACCTTAAAATATATGAATCAAAAATCTTTAATAGGAATTATTGGTATTTTGCTCACTTTGAGTATTTTTATGAGTTTTTATTCCATGATAAAAATTCAGGATTTAGAAAATCGTTTTACTTCAAATTTCAAAGAATCAAAAGATGAAGAGAAGCATGAGGAGTTTGAGTTGGCGGAAAAAATGATGTATTTACAAAGGTATTCTGAAAAATTATTTTTTTCAGGAAAACAAAAGAATTGGGAATTAGCGGAATTTTATTTAGAAGAAATGGAGGAAACCGCAGAAAAAGTTATAAAAGCTAATCAGTTTGAACAGGGAGTAAATATTTCTGCTCAAATGAAAGAAATGTTATTACCCAAAATTCAGGAGCTTCAAGAAAAAGTTAAACAAAAGAATCCACAAGAATTTGAAAAAAGTTATAAAGCCATGCTTATGAATTGTAATGGATGCCACATGATTTCAAAACATGGATTTATAAAAATCCTAGAACCCAAGCAAAATAATTATTTTCAGGAATTTTAATCATATTTTTAATGATTTGATAATCAAAAAAATATATTTAGAATGGTTCTAAACAAAAAAAAGTAAAAAAAATTTACAATATATAAAATGAAAAAATTTGGAATAGAAAAAAAATATCTAATTTTACAGCGTTTTTTGAAACTGGTATCTTCTATACATATGATAACATTATCCATAATAAAAAAACTCATAATACAAAAAGCCCTAGTAGCTGTGATGCTATTTTTTTGCTTCTCGCAATCTTTTGCAGATGTTGAAAATGGTAAAAAGTTATTTAGTGGTAGATGTGCATCTTGTCATGCAGTAGATAAGAAAGTTGTAGGTCCTGCATTAGCAGGAATAGAAACTCGTAGAGATGAAGCATGGCTTATCAAATGGATAAGAAACTCTTCTGAAGTTATTAAATCTGGAGACGCTTATGCCGTCAAAATTTTTAATGAATACAATAAGTCTGTTATGACAGCTTTCCCTGATTTATCCGATGATGATATCAAGGATATATTAGGATACATTAAAGAAGAAGCAGCAAATAGCGGGAAAGATAATCAAGCGTCAGCAGGTGGTGGCGGAAGTAGTGGAGTTTCTCAACCTCCAGTAGATACAGACACGTTAAAATTTTTATTATTCGTAACAACGGGCTTACTTCTATTTGCAGCTTTAGCTCTTTTATTTGCAGCAGCTATTTTAATAAATGTTTTAAGAAGTAGAGAAGGAAAAGAACCATACTCTTGGTCTGGTACCATGAAAACTATGGGAGATTTGATGAAAAATCCATATATTGCAGGTTCTATTACTTTTGTAATATTAGCTGTTGGAAGTACTAAATTAGTTACTCATGCTAGAAGTGTAGGATTGCATCAGGGGTATCAACCTATTCAACCTATTGCATTCTCACATAAACTTCATGCGGGTGAATATGGTATTGCATGTAATTATTGCCACGTGGGCGTAGAAAAATCTAAATCTGCCACAATTCCTTCTGCTAATATATGTATGAATTGCCATAATTATATTGAAAAAGGACCACAATATGGTACAAAAGAGATAGAAAAAATAAAAAAACATTATGAGCAAGGGAAACCTGTTGAATGGGTAAGAATTCATAACTTACCTGATTTTGTGTATTTTAATCACCAACAGCACGTTGTAGCAGGTGGTCAGCAATGCCAGACTTGCCATGGACCCATAGAGGAAATGGAAGAAGTTTATCAATATAGTGACCTTTCAATGGGTTGGTGTATCAATTGCCATAGACAAACAGAAGTAGATGTAAATAAAAATGACTACTATACTACAGTTCATAATGAATGGGTAGAGAAAAAAGAAAATGCGAAAAAAGAGGGTAAAGAAATTAAAATTACTGTTGCTGATTTAGGTGGTTTAGAGTGTGCTAAATGTCATTATTAATTAATTGAAAAAAAGATCATGGAATATACAAACGAAAAACAATATTGGAGAGGTTTAGAAGAGTTACATCAAGAACCTAAGTTTGTAGAAAACGCTCAAAAAGAATTTGAAAGGGATATCCCTGTTGATGAATTATTAGAGCAAGCAACAAGTTCTGCATTAACCTCAAATAGAAGAGAGTTTTTAAAATATTTAGGTTTTAGTATTGGTGCTGCTACATTAGCTGCTTGTACTTCAACCCCAGTAAAATATGCTTTACCTTACGTTGTAAAACCCAATGAAATTATTCCCGGAGTAGCTAACTATTATTCAACTACTTTCTGGGACGGTTTAGAATATGTTGCAGTTCGTGTAAAAACTAGAGAAGGAAGACCTATCAAGATTGAAGGAAATCCTGAGTCTCCTATTTCTCTTGGAGGTACTTCTGCACGTTCGCAAGCATCAGTTTTATCTCTTTATGATAATAATCGTTTAAAAAACCCATTGAAGGATAATAAACCTGCTAAATGGGAAGATGTAGATAATGCAATAAAAAATGCTTTAGCTTCATCTATTGGTAGTATTTACTTGGTTACTGCTTCAACAATTTCTCCTTCTACAAGAAATCTGTTCAATCAATTTGCAGATAAGTTTAAAGCAAAAATTGTAACTTATGATGCAATTTCCTATTCAGGAATTTTAGACGCTAATCAAAAATGTTTCGGAAAAAAATCTATTCCTAATTATCATTTTGATAAATGCGAAGTAATTGTTGGTTTTAATGCAGATTTCTTAGGAACTTGGCTTTCTCCTACGGGAAATATTAGAAAATATACTGATGCAAAAAGATTATTGGACAAAAAAGATATGATGTTACATATCCAATTTGAAACCAATATGACTTTAACAGGAGCAAATGCAGATAAAAGAATCCCTATGAAACCTAGCCAAGAAGGATCCGCATTATTAGCTTTGTACAACGCAATTGCTTCTCAATTTGGTAAACCAACTTTAAATGGTGATGGCGTTAAGTTAGCAGGTAACTACATAGATGTTGTTGCTTCTAAATTGGTTGCAACGAAAGGTAAATCTATTGTTGTTGCTGGCTCAAATGATGTTAATATTCAAGTTCTGGTCAACGGAATTAATGCTATGCTTGGAAACTATGGTTCCACAATAGATATGGATAATTCTTTAAATTATTTCCAAGGTATTGATTCTGAATTTGAAAACTTTATTGCAGATTTAGAAAGCGGAAAAGTAAAAACCGTAATTTTTGCGAATGTAAATCCAATCTATAATTATTATAATTCTTCAAAATTAGAAGGATTACTCAAAAATGTTGAAACCAGAGTTTCTTTTGCTCCTACTAATGATGAAACTGCGTTATTATGTAATTATGTTTTACCTGATAATCATTATTTAGAGTCTTGGTCTGATGCAAGACCTTCTCAAGATGTAGCAGGTTTACAACAACCCACTATCAATAAATTATTTGATACTAGACAATTTCAAGATACTTTACTAACTTGGTTAGAGGATAAAAGAACCTTTTATCAATATATAAAAGACTTCTGGAAAGAAAATTTTTACTCCAAAGAGAAAGGTTCATTTGAAGATTTTTGGATACAGACATTGCAAAGTGGTTATGCAGAATTAAAAAAAGTGGAAAGTAAATCTTATGAAGTTAAAGGAGATTTGCTTCAATCAGCAGCCTCTGCAATCAATGAAATTAAAAGTTCTGGTACTGAATTACAGTTATATGTAAAAATTGGTCTTGGAGATGGTTCTGCTGCAAATAATCCTTGGTTACAAGAATTACCCGATCCAATCACAAAAGTTTGTTGGGATAATTATGTAACGATAGGAAAAGCCTTTGCTGATAAACTTGGTTTAAAAACTGATGATGTTGTAAATATTTCTGCTGGTTCAGTTAAAGTAAAATTACCTGTTTGGGTTCAACCTGGGCAAACTAATGAAACTATTGGTATTGCATTGGGCTACGGCAGAAAATCTGCTGGTAAGGCAGGAAATCATGTTGGTATGAATGCTTTTCCTTTGGTTCAGTTAGTGAATGGTACTAGACAACTTCATAATCATGTAACTATTGAAAAAACTGGAGAAAAGTATGAATTAGCAGCTACTCAAACTCATCATACCATTATGGGTAGAAGTGAGGATATTTTAAGAGAGTATTCACATGCTCAATTCACTAAATTAGAGAAAGAAAAACCTGTTGAGTATGTAACGTTATGGAAAAATTACGATAAAAATGGGCACTACTGGGCAATGGCAATAGATTTGAATGCTTGTGTAGGTTGTGGTTCTTGTGTGGTGGCATGCCAAGCTGAAAATAACGTTCCAGTAGTGGGTAAAAAAGAAATTTTAATGCGTCGTGAAATGCATTGGATTAGAATTGATAGATATTATTCAGCTACTGGTGAAGGTTTAAATGAACAACCAGAAGAAAATCCTTCAGTAACTTTCCAACCCATGATGTGTCAACATTGCGATAATGCTCCTTGTGAAAATGTATGCCCTGTGTTAGCTATTGCACATAGTTCTGAAGGTTTAAATCAACAGGTATATAATAGATGCGTAGGTACAAGATATTGTGCGAATAACTGCCCCTATAAAGTAAGAAGATTTAACTGGTTTGATTATACGAATCATGAAAATTTCATTTATAATCCAGTAGATGATTTAGGAAGAATGGTACTAAATCCTGACGTGGTAGTTAGAGCAAGAGGAGTTATGGAAAAATGTTCATTCTGTGTTCAGAGATTACAGGCGGCGAAATTAGCAGCAAAATCCGCTGGAACACCTATGGCAGATGGTACAGCTACAACAGCATGCCAAACAGCTTGCCCTGCAAACGCAATTATTTTTGGCGATTTAAATGATCCTAATAGTAAAATTGCGAAATATTATCACAATGAAAGAAGTTATCGTGTAATTGAGGCGGTAAAAACCTATCCTCATATTAGTTATATGGGAAAAGTAAGACATCAAATTGATAATCCAAAAGTTTAATAATAAATTTTAAAACGGAAAAGCATTATGGTAGAATCACCTATAAGAGAACCTTTAGTTACTGGCAAAAAATCTTATGCTCAAGTAACTGACGATGTTCTAAGACCAATAGTAACAGCACCAGGAAAAGAATGGTGGATAGCATTTTTAATATCTGCTACCGTCATGATGATTGGTTTAGCATGTATGACCTATACTTTATTTGTAGGTATAGGAACCTGGGGTTTAAACAAAACCGTAGGTTGGGCATTTGATATTACAAACTTCGTATTCTGGGTCGGTATCGGTCACGCAGGTACGTTAATTTCAGCAATTTTATTATTATTTAGACAAGGTTGGAGGCAATCCATCAACAGAGCCGCTGAAGCAATGACTATCTTTGCGGTGATATGTGCCGCAATATTCCCTGGTTTACACATGGGTAGACCGTGGCTTGCATTCTGGGTGCTTCCTCTACCTAATACTCATGGGCCTTTGTGGGTGAATTTTAATTCTCCACTTTTATGGGACGTTTTTGCAATCTCTACTTATTTTTCTGTATCTTTAATTTTCTGGTACACAGGTCTAATTCCTGATTTAGGTTTAGTAAGAGATAAAGTAACTAATCCAATTCAGAAAAAAATCTATAATATTTTGTCTTTTGGTTGGACAGGTTCTGCAAGAGCATGGCACAGATTTGAAATCACTTCGCTAGTATTAGCAGGTTTGGCCACCCCACTTGTACTTTCTGTTCACACGATAGTTTCTTTTGACTTTGCTACTTCCGTTATACCGGGTTGGCATACTACTATCTTCCCTCCTTACTTCGTTGCAGGTGCAATTTTTTCAGGTTTTGGTATGGTACTTACTCTTATGATTATTACCAGAGAAGTGCTTAACCTCAAAGATTACATAACTGATGGACACATGGACGCAATGTGTAAAGTTGTTATTGCTACTGGTTCTATGGTAGGTCTTGCATATACCACTGAGTTCTTTATTGCATGGTATTCTGGTAGTATTTATGAGCGTTTTGCTTTTATAAATCGTGCCCTCGGTCCTTACTGGTGGGCTTACTGGGCTATGTTTACTTGTAACGTGTTCTCCCCACAAATTATGTGGATAAAATCTATAAGAAGTAATATGAAAGCAGTTTTTGTTATCTCATTGTTTGTAAATGTGGGTATGTGGTTTGAAAGATATGTAATCATTGTTACTTCATTACACAGAGATTATTTACCTTCTAGTTGGCAAATGTATTATCCAACATGGACAGAATGGGGAATTATGATAGGAGTATTTGGAATATTCTTTACTTTATTTTTATTATTTACAAGGTTGCTTCCTGTGATAGCTATTGCAGAAGTTAAATCGATTATGAAAGTTACTAGTGATGAAGCAAAAGAGAAATTAACTCAATCTCATGCTTCTGGAGAATTAAATATTAATGTTGCTCATTCACCTGATAATCAAAAATTTTAAACTAAAACAAGATGAATACTAAAGAAATTTATGGAATATATGACGATGACCATGTATTATTGGATGCCGTCAAAACAATAAAGAAAAAGGGTTTTAATATTAAAGAAGCATTTACTCCTTTTCCAGTACATGGCTTGGATTATGCTTTAGGAATTAAATACTCAAGATTACCTTATGTTGCCTTTGGTTTTGGTGCATTAGGTACATTAACTGCTATTCTCATGCAATATTATATGTTTGTAATGGACTGGCCTGTTAATATTGGTGGTAAGCCCCATTTTGCTTTACCAAGTTTTATTCCTATTACTTTTGAATTAACTGTTTTATTTGCTTCTTTTAGTATTGTGGGTGCTTTTTTAGCCTCCAATGGTTTATACCCAGGCAAACAAGCAAAGTTAATAGACCCCCGACAAACTAGTGATAGATTTGTTTTGGTTATTGAAGCAGCAAATAGTCAAGAAGATATTGAAAATGTTAAGAGTCTTTTAAAGAATACAGGTGCTATTACAATCAAAGAACAAGAAGAGGAGGTTCAACATGCGTAGTTTTTTATTTTTTGCATTTGCTTTAGTAGTAATGTCATGTGGTAGAAAACCTACTGACCCAGGTATTGAATATGCCCCACAAATGTACCATTCTATTCCATTAGATCCCTACTCGCAAACGGATTATAATCAATTTTTTAAAGATAAAAAGAATGCCCAGGCACCAGTAGCCGGAACTGTTGCAGTAGGGAAATCTGATTACTATTATCCATATGCTAATGATGCTGATGGATATGAGCAAGCGGGTAAAGAATTAAAAAATCCCTATTCAGTGGATAATAAATTTTTATCAGAAGGAAAAAGATTGTTTAATTTGTACTGTAAGCATTGCCATGGTGAACAAGGTGGAAATGATGGGACAGTAATGGCATCAGGAAAATTTCCTAAACCTGGTTGGGCTAATTATCAATCCGATTATATTAGAACTTTACCTGAGGGTAAAATATTTCATACTCTTACTTACGGAAAAAATTTAATGGGTTCACATGCTACTCAATTAGATCCTTATGAGAGATGGATGGTTACTGCATATGTTAAAGATTTAAGTAAAATTGGTCTAAAAGAGGAAGTTAAAACAGAAAAAAAAGAAAATTCTAAATAAAAATAAATATGGGAGATCATCATCACATTGAAGGTAATATACACGAAAAATATAGTTTAGACGATCAAACAAAAAAGTATTTGTTTGGATTTATTGGAGGCGGTCTTTTATTGGTTATCATTGGATTGGTTTTATCTATGTCTGGTGGTCATGAGGCTGCTCATGGTCATGGTGAACATCATGGTGGTTTACATACCGCTGTTTGGTTGCGTCAGTTGTTTTCTAATTTATTAATTAATACTTATTTTTTTGCAGGAATTTCTATATTAGCTGTATTTTTTTTAGCAATTAAAACTGTAACCAATGCGGGTTGGTATGTTGTTATTAAAAGAGTTCCTGAAGCAATATCAGAATACTTGCCAATTGGTTTAGTTTTTTTAGGTATTGCTTTATTAGGAGGTTTATTTTCGCATTCTTTATATTTATGGTCTGATGAAGAGGCATTAAAAGCCGACCATCATTATCATGTAATAAAAGAAAAATTAGGATATTTGAATACTGGCTTTTTTATAGGTAGAATGTTATTAATATTTGTTCTATGGATTGTTTTCCAAAGAATGTTTATGAAGCATTCCAAAGAACAAGACAATCCCAACAATGCTTTAAATTCTTTTAATGCTAGTTTTAAAACGGGTGCAATCTTTTTGTTTGTATTTGCTATAACTATGTCAATTGCTTCTTGGGATTGGTTTATGTCTATTGTTCCAGCTTGGTTCTCCACAATGTTTGGTGTTTACATTTTTTCATCTTCATGGGTTAGTTTCTTAGCTATGGCTACATTAATCGTAATCTACCTAAAGAATAAAGGTTATATGGGCTACGTAAATGAAAACCATATCCATGACTTAGGTAAGTTTGTATTTGCTTTTTCAATTTTTTGGACATATATTTGGTTTTGTGAATACTTACTAATTTGGTATGCGAATATACCTGAAGAAACTTTCTACTTTTATAACATTCTTCATAGTCCACTATATTCAACTATATTTGTTGGTAAGTTTCTAATTAACTTCATTTTACCATTCTTTATTTTAATGACAAGAGATGCTAAAAGAAATATGAAAACTTTAGCAATAGTATGCTGTTTAGTTCTATTTGGTCACTGGTTAGATTTATATATAGCAGTTTTTCCAGGTACTTTAACTCATGAAGGTATTTTAGGTCCTATGGAAATTGGAATGTTTTTGATGTTTTTGGGTATATTTGGTTTCTTAATATTAAATAAATTAAGTCAAAGAAGCCTAGTTGCTGAACATCATCCATATTTAGAAGAAAGTTTACATCATCACGTATTTTAATTTAAGTAATTTATATGAATCAAAAGGCTGGTTTTTTTCAGCCTTTTTTATTTTTTTCAATATTGCATTTTATAGTTTTTTTATTTATATTTGCATGGTATTTTAAACTATATTTTATGAAAAACGTTGCGTACTTATTATTTACTTTGATTTTTGTTTCTTGTAGTATGGTTGAAAAAAATCAGCAAGATTTAACCAAACGTTTACGTGGAACAGATTGGACACATGGTGATTATTATTATAAACAAAATGACGGTGTTTATAAAAAAAGTAATGAGAAAGTAGATGCTTGTGTTATGAACAACATTTTAAGATTTGATGCGGATTCTGTTTTAATGGAAGATGCAGGAATAAAATGCGCTGCTCCTACTAATTGGGGTAAAAAATATGCCTATAAACTAAGTTCTGATAATCGTTCTTTAGATATTTTAATTCCTAATTCTCCTTTGAACTATAAAGTTGAAGCATATAATGACGCAGAATTAAATTTAAGTTTAAAGTCTGACCCTAACGGTGTTATTTTTTATAAACGCCTAAAAGATTTCAAATAATCCCTTGATTGAATATTTAGTTATTGAAGGAGTTTCTATTCCTTATGTAATTAAAAAAAATCCTCGCTATCAAATTAGGCTACTTTTTAAGTCTGGTCAGTTGATTGTTGAGACTTCCAGTGGTTTTATAGATGATAAATCAAAAAGTTTTATTTTTGATAAGTCTAATTGGATTTTAAAACATTTTAATAAACTAAATGTTCATAATCATAAAGCTAATTTAGTAAAACAACTTCCTATTGGTAAAGTTTGGCTTTTGGGCAAAATATTTGAATATGAATTTATTCCCGACAAAAAAAATTATTTTCGTTTTCAAAATCATAAGCTTTTAATATTTACTAATGTTTCTAATCCTAATTTAGATACTGTGTATGATGTTATTAAAGCATTTTCTAAAAAGTTTTTAGTTCAAAGAACAATAGAAATTGCTAATGAAACAGGATTAATCCCTAAGCAAGTGCGTGTTAAGGTTCAACGTTCTAAATGGGGTTCATGTTCTTCTGAAAAAAATATTAATTTGAATTGGAGGCTAATATTTTTAGATACATTTATTATTGATTATGTGATTATTCATGAACTTTGCCATTTAAAGCACATGAATCATAGTAGTTTATTTTGGGATTTAGTGGAGGTTTATTGTCCTGATTACAAATTGTTAGAAAAACATTTAAAAGAAAATCAATGGGTTTTAAATATTTATAAGGATTAATCTCTTTTTATAATTTTTTATTAAGAATCATTGCGTATTTTTGAATTTTATATAGTTAGTATTTGTTATTTATATTTTTTTTATATTTGACATGTAACTTTTTTATTTATTTTTGCGTATAACAAAATAAAACACAATATGGAATAGCTTTACGTTGATAAATTTTTATGCCATGAAACAATTCTTATCATCTACTTGGAAAAACACTTTTATTGTTACTTGGGAAATTGAACCTGAGTTGTTATTAGAGCATTTACCTCATAAAATCGGGCTTTATACTGAAAATGGTAAAGCATTTCTCTCCTTTGTAGTTTACAATTTTGAAAATACTAAGGTAAAAGGAATTAAAATGCCTTTTCATGTTAGTTTTCCTGAAATGGATTTACGTTATTATGTTAAACACAATAATAGTCTTGGTGTAGCTTTTATTCAACACATTGTTCCGAGATATTGTATTTCCTTGTGGGCTAAACGTATTTTTAATGAAAATTATATCACTCTACCAATGGACTATTCTTTCCAAGAAACTGAAACCAGTAAGGTTCTACATTATAAAGTTTGGAAAGATAAAAAAATGTTTTCTTTAGATTTTTTGTCAAATAAAGAGTTTGTTGAGTCTACTTTTAGCTTATACAATCAAGTGCAATATGGTTTTGGAGTTGATAAGTATGGTAATTCTACTAAGTTTAAATTTGATAAATTAAATAATTTTCATTCTCTTTCTACTTTAGATTATGCTATAAATTTAGATTATTCTGCATTGTTTGGTAGGAAATGGGCTTTTTTGAATGAACTTAGTCCAATTGATGTTACCGCTTTAAATGATAATAAAGTGAGAATTTTTCACCCTAATTATATTTTTGTGGATGAAAAATCTAAAATTGATAAATATTTAGAAATTAGTTCTGTAAATGAGTTGATTTATAAAGAATCTAATGAAGATAGATAAAATATTGGTTTAAGGTTTTGCCCTGATGAAGTCAATTTATTTTTCATTAAGGCTTTTTATTTGATTGGTTTTTTCCTTATCTTTGCCTCCGTTCATGGGAGCTTTTAGGCGATTATTATTTCAAAGATTGAGTTTGCAAAATTTTGTAAGCCTTGTCTTAATTTTATGTCTGATAGTTCCGATGATATTTTCTTTATTTTACATTCAATATCAAAAAAAGCAAGTCAAAAGAGCTATTAAAAAAAGTATTATAGAAAGGATTGACAAAAAAAATTTAGTTTATTTTAAATTTTCCTTACAAGAAAAACAAAAATTACGTTTTGAGCATGCCAAAGAATTTGAATATCAAGGACAAATGTATGACATTGTTTTTGAGGAAGTTTTCCATGATACGGTATATTATTGGTGTTTGCATGACCACGAAGAAACTGAACTTAATCAAAAACTTCATCAACTACTCAATTTGGCTTTAGAGCATTCTCAAGATAACGATTTACTCAAAATCTTCAAAAAACTTTTTTATAATTCTTCAACTGAAATTTTATTACGTGTAAAAAAAGATTTTCAATTTATTTCTTGTAAACAAATTCATTTCTTGCATTACTTTTATTCACAAAATTTCATTCCTCCTGAAATGATAGGTTAAATTATTCGTTGATATTCATTAACGAAGATTTTATGCACAGCTAAAAGTTGCATGTAAATTTTATATATTTTCTAAACCGAAGCAATTGCTTCATAATAAGCCTATTATTTCAAAAATGGAAAAAATTATCCTGTATTTTGGATTGTTATTAAGCTATTATAGTCTTGATGGTCAAGTATTAACGGTTTTAGATCCCAAAGGTATTCCTATAAAAGGTGTTGAATTGAACGCTAATCAGTCTATTCTTTACACAGATGAAAAGGGTCAAGTAGATATCTCGAAATGGAAAAATGCTGAAAAAATTGGGTTTTTACATTCTGATTATGAGCTTATTACCTATAGTTATATGCAGTTAGAGGAGATGGAATTTATGGTGATATTGAACCGTAAGAAAGTTTCTTTGAACGAAGTTGTAATTAGTGCGAGCCGTTGGGAACAAAGAAAAATGTATTCTCCCAACCGTATTGAAACCATCAATATGAAAGAAGCGGCATTTCAAAATCCTCAAACAACAGCAGACCTTTTGGGAATGAGTGGCTATGCTTTTATACAAAAAAGTCAGTTAGGGGGTGGTTCTCCCATGATAAGGGGTATGGCAACCAATCGTTTGTTAATCGTAGTTGATGGTGTACGAATGAATACAGCTATTTTTCGTTCTGGAAACTTACAAAATGTGATTTCTTTAGATGCAAATGCAATGGAAGGTGCAGAAATTTTGTTTGGTCCGGGTTCCGTTATGTACGGCAGTGATGCCATTGGTGGAGTTATGAATTTTCAAACTTTTATTCCCAAGTTTTTGGATAGTTCTGCTAATCAAATACTCAAAGTTAATGGTAGTGCCTTTTCTCGCTTTTCTACTGCTAATCAAGAAAAAACTCAACATATAGACTTCAATCTACGTCTAAAAAAATGGTCTTTCCTAACAAGCCTAACTTATGCTGATTATGGTGATTTACGCTCTGGGTCAAAAAGTGGACAAACTGATTATTATAAACAGCATTATGTCATTCGTCATGATAACCAAGATATTATGATTAAAAATCAGGATTCTACTTTACAAGTAGGTTCTCAATATGACCAACTAAATTTTATGCAAAAAATTGCTTTTCAACCTAATGGAATTTTCAATGCGGAATATGCTTTTCATTTTTCAGAAACTTCTCCTTATAATCGTTATGACCGTTTATATGTATATGCAGAAGATGGTCCTTATAAAGGGAAATTACGTTGGGCGGAATGGTACTACGGACCCCAAAAATGGCAAATGCACCGTCTGGGTTTACGTTACTCAAAACCTAATCGTTTTTTTGACCAATTAAACACTGTTTTTGCCTACCAATTCTTTGAAGAAAGCCGTTATGACCGTCTTTTTATGTACCGCGAAAAGCGTATGCAGTTAGAAAATGTATATGCTTATTCTGTGAATTTAGACTTTGAAAAACATTGGAATGAAAAAATTCAATTCAATTATGGATGGGAGACGGTTTATAATAAAGTTCGTTCTAAAGCACAATTAACCAATGTTCTTAATGAAAAAATTGAACCAACGGTCACAAGGTATCCTGATGGTTCGGTTTGGTTATCCAACGGTTTATATGCAACTACGAAATATAAACCCAATGGTTTTTGGGTGGTTAGTGCGGGGTTAAGGTTCAATAGTTTTTTTATTTACTCCCAGTTTGATACTACTATATTTCCATTCCCTTATCAAGAAGCACGTTTGAATACTCAGAATGTAAGTGGAAGTCTTGGGGCGGTTTTTATACCTATTCAAAATTGGAATGTTTATACCAATTTTACTACGGGTTTTCGTGCCCCAAATATAGACGATTGGGGAAAGGTATTTGAGTCGGTTCCTGGATATTTGGTAGTTCCTAATCCAAGTTTAAAACCTGAAAAGGTGTATAATGCAGAGTTAGGAACCATAAAAACTTTTGGAAGTTGGTTAAAATTAGATTTAACAGGTTATTTTACATGGCTCAATGATGCTATGGTTCGTAAAAATTTTGTATTCAATGGAGATACGACCATACGTTATCAAGGGAATAAAAGCCGCATTCAAGCTATACAAAACGTAACGCAAATTCAAGTATATGGAATTCAAGCGGGTATTGAGGTTTTTTATAAAGGCTTTGGAATAAAAACTAATTATTCGTATCAAAAAGGCAAGGAACAGGCTCCGGATAGTTTGGTTTACTACCCTTTACGCCATGCGGCTCCCGGTTTTGGTAGTACCCATATCACTTATGAAAATATCAAATTTAAATGGGATTTTTATGTAGTCTATAATGCAAAAATGGATTACAAAGACTTGGCATTGACGGAAAGAACGAATTTTTCGTATGCAAAAGATGAAAAGGGTTTGCCTTTTGTGCCGTCTTGGTATACATTGAATTTTAAAATGGCTTATTATCCCAAACAAAATATGGCAATTACTTTAGGTTTAGAAAATATATTGGATAAGATGTATAGACCTTATGCGTCTGGAATTAATGCGCCGGGAAGGAATTTTATTACTTCTTTGCGAATCAAATGGTAAAAGCAAAAAGATTTTTAAGTTAAAAATAATAAATCAAAAAATGAAAAAAAATATGCAAAAAATCATATATTTATGGATGGTGTTATGGATATGCCATCCAGTTTATGGGCAAAGAATAGCGGCAGGCGGCTGGCATAGTTTAGTCGTTTGTGAAGATAGTACAGTAAAAGCATTTGGAGAAAATGCAACTGGTCAATTAGGAAATAATTCAACCGATGATAGTAATGTACCTGTTACAGCAATAGGATTGAATGGAATAATATCGGTTTCAGCAGGTGGAGACCAATTAGAAGCTCATTCCATGGCATTAAAAGCCGATGGTACCGTTTGGTGTTGGGGAAGTAATTTATATGGAGGTCTTGGAAATGGTTTGACTGGGACTAATAATAGCACCAAAATACCGGTTCAAACGTTGTTATTAACGAACATCAAGGCAATTAGCGCTGGTGGTTGGCATTCTGTGGCATTAAAACAAGATGGTTCGGTATGGTGCTGGGGCTGGAACAGTGATGGGCAACTTGGAGATGGTTCTAATACAGATAAATCAATCGCTAATCAAGTGCCTAATTTAAATAATATTAAGCAGATAGCGGCAGGAACTTATCATACTTTAGCATTGAAACAAGATGGTACAGTATGGGCTTGGGGTGATAATTTATATGGACAACTCGGAGATGGAACTACAATAGACCGCAACTCTCCTGTTCAAGTTCAAGGCTTGACAGATGTCATTCATATTGCAGCGGGAAGGTTTTATTCGTTGGCAATAAAATCAGATGGTACAGTATGGTGTTGGGGCCAAAACTTGTACGGTCAATTAGGAGATGGTTCTACAACAGATAGAAGCACGCCTGTTCAGGTACAGAATTTTTTAGGTGCCACAGCGATGGCTTCATGTGGAGCATTCCATACGGTTGTAGTAAAAAATGATGGTTCGGTATGGGCTTGGGGTAGAAATACTTATGGTAACTTGGGTAATAATACAGTGAATAATAGTTCTTTACCGGTTCAAATGATGGGTATCAATGATGTAGCAGGCGTTGCCGCAGGTACAAATTTTACCATTTTATATAAAACAGATGGTTCTTTTTGGGGTTGTGGACGTAATGCCTCAGGGCAATTAGGCGACGGTACTTTTACCCAACGTAATGAACTTACAGAAGCTACGCCTGTATGTAAAATTCTTCAACATACTTCCTCCCTCTCAAAAATTTTAACGAATTTCTCTATTTCTGTTTATCCTAATCCGTCTCCAGAAGGAGTCTTTTATATAGATTTAGCGAATTTAGATTTATATCATAGCAAAATAGCAATCTATAATGCCTTAGGTCAAATAGTATATTCAAAAGAAATAGGAGTAGTTAATAATAAATTAAAAATAGATTTAACCGCAGAACCATCAGGTTTTTATTATTTGCATTTAAAAGGAAAACAAGGAAATTTTTGCCAAAAGTTGATAAAACCTTAAAATGATAGATAAATTTGACTTTTGCCCCTGAAAAAGGGGCTTTTTTTTATTTGAAAAACTTTATAAATAATTTTTTGTAAAGAAAGCTTCATTTTTAATATAGAATTGATTTATTTGCTTTTTAGTAAATTTGCAGAATTTTTTACATATCGTGGAAGAAAAAAAATCATTTTGTTGAAACACACGTATTAGAGCATATTCGTCATTATTTACCTGCCCAAAATCCACTTAAAGACTTTGTTCATCATAATACTTTACACGCTTTTCAAAACAAGCATTTTTATCAAGCCCTCAATGAAAATCTTCTTTCCTATGAAAATCATCAACTTCATTTAAAAAATTTAGAGATTTTTGAACAAGTATTAGATTTAAACGCATTAGAACGTTCTAGAAGATTTGATACTATGAATCATAATGAGCCTATTAAAAGGATTCACGAAAGAGTCAAAAAACGAGCATGGTCATTATTTTAGCCACGTCCTGAATATAATCATGCAACTAATGCAGTTTGTATCATTGGGAAACGTGCTTTTTCAGAACATTTATTTTTGGATAGAAGAGCATTTTTACATTCCTATAATTATAATTTAGACCCTGAGGGTATTTATTTAGAAAAAGCTGTTTTCTTAACTTTAATTATAAGCTTCTTTGTACTTACATTTTATAACGATGATTGGCTATTGGATTTAGGAAAAGAATTGTTGATGAGTATCATTTTAACTTTAGGTTTTTTAGCGGTTTTAAAATCTTATGCTGAAAAAAATGACCCTATTTTAGCCTTTACAAATGTATTTTTTGCTCATTTATTTACTGCTTATTCGGCTCTTTTTCATGATAATTTTAATTTACAAGAACTCTTTATTTATATGAGTGGGCATTTGGTTGCAATTGTGATTGGTTTATGGAGTTTATTTCAACTGAAAAAACGTGAAAAGGAATATTTTCATTTAGGAGGTTATCTGGGGCATTCTTATGAGCATCCTACTCAAGCTATTTTGTTTTTTATTACAACTATTATCATGATGGGCTTTCCTATTACGCCCTCTTTCATTGGAGAAGATTTAATTTTTGGGCATATTCATCATCATCAAGTTTATTTGGCTTTGATTAGTTCCCTAAACTTTGTATTTACAGGCTTTGCATTAATCAGAATTTATTCTTTATTATTTTTAGGACCCCATATAAAAAGCTATCATGAAGCTCCCAATCAATATTCGTGATTGGTTTGTTTTTTTGTTTCACCAAGAAATTTAATTGGCAAAAAATCACGTGTTGGTTTCAATATTCATAATCCAAAAATTATTGTATCCTTCACCAATTACTACTTTAAGTTGTTTATATTGAACCATTTCTAAGATAGATAGAATGCTAAAAATAATAAATAGTTTTTCGGGTTTTTCTGATACAAAATTTAAAAAATCTATTTTTCCATACTTGAAAACCATAGATTGTATAAACGCTTTAACTTCTTCTGGTGTATAAGGATATTTTTGGATGACGTGGCTGGGTTTCTTTTCTCGTAACTTTTGTTGTTCTAAAACTTTTTTATAAACCATCATTAATTGAAATAAAGTGATAGATTGGAGTTCATCTTCTGGTTTAGCTTGAGAAATTGCTGTAATTCCACCAGAACCATAAAGCTTTAAAGATTCTTCTTCAATTTGTTCTAAATCTTTTTGAATAGCTTTAAATTGTTTGTATGCAACCAACTGTTGAACTAATTCTTGTCTTGGGTCTTCGCTGTTAGCTTCTGAGCTTTCTTGAGGTCTTGGCAAAAGCATTTTGGTTTTAATTTTGATAAGAGTCGCAGCCATATAAATAAATTCTGAAGCCACTTCAATTTCTAATTTTTCTAGTCCATGCAAATAATCTAAAAAATCTTTGGTAATTTTTGAAATAGGAATATTATAAATATCCAATTCATCTCTTTCAATAAAGAAAAGCAACAAATCAAAAGGACCTTCAAATTGTTCTAAGTGTATTTGGTAAGCTTGCATGAGAATTATTTAACAAATTTCATGATATTTCACATGAAAAACAATCAGGATTTATAAACAAGTGTGGATAAAAAAAGAGGTTGCTCAAAATTAGCAACCTAAACTGAAGTTAAAATACTTAGACTGAAACGTCAGGGTTGGGGCGTAGTCTATTTAAACTAAACGTTCTTTAACGTAAGAACCAGGAGCGTCTTCAATTTTACCTTGAATTAGACGAGCAGGGACCTCATTGGGGTTATAGCTATTTAACCACTCCATCCATTCTGGCCACCATGAACCGGGTTTGGATTCTGCTTTTTCTAACCAGTGCTCAGGAGTATCAGAAATTTCATGATTTATCCAATAATTACGTTTCTTTTTAGCGGGGTGATTTACAATTCCTGCAATATGACCACTAGCACCTAATATAAACCTTTTTTCTCCACTAAAAGCTAAGTAACCTTTATAAACGGTTTTCCAAGGTGAAATATGGTCGTCTATGGTTGCAATGAAGCAAGATGGTGTATTAATAGAATGTAAATCAATAAAATTACCTAACATTTTTAGATGATTAGGTTTAATCAAGTTGTTTTCAAGGTACATGTTTCGTAAATAATAACTATACATTTTTCCGGGTAGATTGGTAGGGTCAGAATTCCAGTATAATAAATCAAAAGGAGGAGGTGTTTGACCTTTTAAATAATTGGAGACCACATAGTTCCAGAAAAGTTCATTTTCACGCAAAAAAGCAAAAGTATTGGCTAAAATATTACCATTTAAAATTCCACCATCTTTAAATTTTTCTTCCATCTCTTGAACAAAAAATTCATCTACAAAATTACCGATTTCACCAGTCTCTTGAAAATCTACCATAGCAGCTAAGAAGGTAGCGGTATGAACTGAAGAATTTCTTTTCTTCTTTAAAATCGCTAATGTATTAGCTAGAAGTGTTCCCCCGATACAAAAACCTAATGTATTTACTTTTTTTGAGTCTGTAATAGATTTTATAGCTTCTATAGCAGCCATACTGCCTTTTTCAATATAATCTTCCCAAGTTAAATGCTGAATAGTAGCATCAGCACTTTTCCAAGAAACCATAAAAACGGTGTATCCTTGTTCAACAATCCATTTTACATAGGAATTTTCTGGGGTTAAATCAAGAATGTAGTATTTGTTAATCCAGGGTGGTAGTATTAAAAAGGGAATTTCTTTTACATTTTCTGTTAATGGTTTATATTGTATAAGTTGAATCAGTTCATTTTGAAATACGACTGCGCCTTCTGTAACAGCCACATTTTTACCAATTTCAAATTGGTTTTCATCGGTCATAGTTATACGACCTTTTTTGATATCTTCTACCATGTTTTTAAAACCTTCCATTAAACTTTTGCCTTTAGTTTCCATAGCTGTTTGGATTACATCAGGATTAGTTAAAGCAAAGTTGGTAGGAGAAATAGAATTTATATATTGACGGGTATGAAATTGTAACTTTTTTCTTTTTTGTTCTTCAATAGGGAACTCATTGATGATGTTCATCATAAAATCAGAAAGCAGTAAATAAGATTCTTTGATAAAATCTAGATAAGCATTTTGTTCCCATTCCTTAGATTTAAAACGAGTATCTTTGGGAGAAGGTTTCATTACATCTTTAACTTCTTTTCCGAATTGCCTATCCCAAAAATTTAACCAGATTTTAAAGAAGTCTTGATAAAATTGAGATTGAAGTTTTATCCATTTATCGGGGTGGGTCATGATGGCTTGGCTAAGCTCTGAGTAAGCAATCATTAAACCCTTATCTAATTTAGTTTCAGTGAGAAAATCTATGTACTTACTAA